>NZ_JAWORT010000035.1:0-28924 GCF_033337975.1 Vibrio sp. Vb2880 | reverse complement strand
TAGCATGAGTAGTTTTACAGGCAAAGCCGAAACGGATGATAACCACCTACTGAAGTAGGTGGTTTAGGGCTGAAAATAAAAAAAGCACCTCCAAGGAGGTGCTTTTTAGTATTTCGTCTTGATACTGAATTACTCAGCAGCAACAACTTGTAGGTTAACTGTCGCGAAAACTTCAGAGTGAAGTTGAACGCTGATCTCGAACTCACCAGTGTTACGTAGAGCACCTTCAGGAAGGCGAACTTCGCTCTTAGCAACTTCAACGCCTGCAGCTGTGATAGCGTCAGCGATGTCACGAGTACCGATAGAACCGAATAGTTTGCCTTCGTCACCAGCTTTAGAAGCGATAACTACCGCTTCTAGAGCGTTAACTTTCTCTGCGCGAGCTTCTGCAGCAGCTAGTTGCTCAGCAACTTTAGCTTCTAGTTCAGCACGACGAGCTTCAAACATTTCAACGTTAGCTTTAGTTGCCATAACTGCTTTACCTTGTGGGATAAGGAAGTTACGAGCGTAGCCAGATTTAACGTTTGCAGTATCGCCAAGACCACCTAGGTTACCAATTTTATCAAGTAGAATAACTTGCATTGCTTAATCCTCTTTCTTAATAAAATGAACCGATTACTGATGCTTGTCAGTGTACGGTAGTAGAGCTAGGTAGCGTGAACGCTTGATAGCACGTGCTAGTTGACGCTGGTACTTAGCGCTTGTACCAGTGATACGGCTAGGTACGATTTTACCAGCTTCAGTGATGTAGTTTTTAAGAGTTGCTACGTCTTTGTAATCAATCTCTTGTACGCCTTCTGCAGTGAAACGGCAGAATTTACGACGACGGAAGAAACGAGCCATGGGCTATCTCCTGATCTTAAATTTGAGTAATGTTGTCGGCGTGTAACACTAATTTTCCCACGCCATTTCGGCCGGTTTGATAAGTGACAAAACCACTTACCTTAATGTTACTGCCTTGAACTAAATTCTGAGTTAGTGCTTGTGACCCAAGCCCGCTGACGACTACCGGCATACGACAATAAACTTGTCGAGGTAAGTCAGCTTCGATAATAGTAGAGCGATGCTCCAGCCAAAACCGACAGTGTTCAATGCCACCAGGGCTTTTACTACGAATGGGCGGTTTGGCAATGGTGCCGCTCAGCTCCATTCGATTGGCCATAAGAAAACTTACTCAGCAGCTTCTGACTTAGCTTCAGGCTTAGCTTCAGAACGCTCTTCACGACGTGGAGCACGCTCTTCTTTTTGCTTAAGCATGATAGATTGCTCAGTGATCGCTGCTTTAGTACGCATGATCATGTTACGTAGAACTGCATCGTTGAAACGGAAAGCAGTTTCTAGCTCATCAATTACAGCTTGGTCAGCTTCAACGTTCATAAGAACGTAGTGAGCTTTGTGAAGCTTGTTGATTGGGTAAGCCAGTTGACGACGGCCCCAGTCTTCTAGACGGTGGATTTTACCGCCAGCTTCAGTGATTGAACCAGTGTAACGCTCGATCATGCCAGCAACTTGCTCGCTTTGATCTGGGTGCACCATGAATACGATTTCGTAATGACGCATTGGTTGCTCCTTACGGATTATTCAGCTTCCACAAATGGCTCAGTCGTCCAGAGGAAGCAAGGAACTAAAGATAATTGACTGAGTTTAAGGAGCACGAATAGTACAGAAAGGGCGTAAAATAGGCAAGTGATTATTTGCTCATCGCAGCGGATATTTAATTTCTTCTAATACTAGAAAACACAAAGGCTGCCAACAAGCTGGCAGCCTTTAAAATCAGCGTGTTATTGCGCTGGCTTATCGGTGCTTATTTAACTTCAGCCAGTTCAGCGCGCATTTGATCGATCACTTGTTTGTAATCTGGCTCACCGAAAATCGCCGAGCCTGCAACAAACATGTCTGCGCCCGCTTCTGCAATTTCACGAATGTTGTCAACCTTCACACCGCCATCGATTTCTAAGCGGATATCACGACCAGACTCGTCAATCATCTTACGAACGGCACGCAGTTTATCTAGTGTATGAGGAATGAATGATTGACCACCAAAACCAGGGTTTACCGACATCAGTAGAATCATGTCGACTTTATCCATAATAAATTCAAGACTTGCAAGTGGCGTTGCTGGGTTTAGTACCACACCAGCCTGACAGCCGTGCTCTTTAATTAACTGCAGTGTACGGTCTACATGATCAGAAGCTTCTACATGGAACGTAATCATCGACGCACCCGCTTTTGCGAAATCAGGAATAATACGGTCAACGGGTTTCACCATTAGGTGAACATCGATTGGCGCTGTGATGCCATAATCGCGTAGTGCTTTACACACAGGCGCACCAAAAGTCAGGTTTGGTACATAGTGGTTATCCATAACGTCGAAATGCACCACATCCGCACCCGCTGCGAGTACTTTTTCTACATCTTCACCGAGACGAGCAAAATCTGCCGATAAAATGGATGGAGCAATAAGAAAATCTTTCATACCTGACCTCAGTAGTAATGAGCAAACAATCTGCGCGCAATTCTACCGAAGCCAGTGGGGAGATCCACTATTTAGATATAATAGTGTGAGAATTAAGAGCTTGATTTATCCATGTCTGGGGCATGAAAAAGCGCAAGTAGCTCATCAACTTTATTACGACCGTTACCATTACGGCTAATGGTACGCTTTACTTTTACCACATTAAGATCCGCACCGTGATACAACCGACGTGTCAAAGTAGTGTCGTGGTTAGAAATCAACACAGGAATGCCACGTTCAGTCGCTGTTCTTTCAGCAATGTCGGCTAATGCAGCTTGGTCGTCCAACGTGAAACCATTACCTGCGTATGAGGTGAAATTTGCCGTATTTGAAAGCGGCGCATAAGGTGGATCGCAATACACGACGCTCCCTTTGCGCGCACGACGAAATGTTTCAGGATAACCTTCACAAACAAACGTAGCTTTTTTGGCTTTTTCTGCAAAAAACTCCAGTTCCGCCTCAGGGAAATACGGCTTTTTGTAAGAGCCAAACGGTACATTGAAGCCACCTTTTTTGTTGTAACGGCATAGGCCATTAAAACCAAAGCGGTTCATGTACAAAAACGCTAAAGAGCGGTACATCACGTCATCGGTTTTATTAAACTCAGCGCGAATGTGTAGGTAGGCTTCTTTGCGGTTGTTCTCAGCGACAAACCAACGCTTCGCTTCAGAGATATACTCTTCAGGGCGTTCTTTCAGCAGGTTGTACAGATTGATCAAATCTGGATTGATATCTGCAAGTAGATAATGGTCATAATCGGTATTCAGAAACACTGAGCCCGCACCAACAAAAGGTTCAACTAGCTTTCGAGCCGGCGGCAAATGACGTTGGATGTCTTCAACAAGTCCGTATTTTCCTCCTGCCCATTTAAGAAAGGCTCGTTGCTTTTTCATCTACTGCTCTATCTATCGACCAAAAATTAAGGCTGCGGAATGTAACATATTTTTCAGGGAAGCTCAGGTTTATTTCACTCGTTCAATTTCACGGTGAACCTGACGGAGTGATTTTGCCCAAGGACTCACCGACTTAACCGAATCTGGCAAGCTTGCGACGGCATCACGAGCCATTTGAATTGTCGGATAATCTTGATATGTGATGATATACCACTCGGTGTCATTACGAACGGTAGGATAAATTCGCACTTGATTATTCAGTTTATGCTCATTGAGAAAGGATTGTACATCTTCCATTGAGGTCATAGCTGCGAGTTGTAAAGTATAAGCTCTTGGCGATAGCGCTTTTAGTTCTTCACGAGCAAATGAAAACTTCACAACAGGTTGGTTTGCCTCACCCTCTTCTGACTGAGCAGGTGCTTGCGCCATATCTTGATTCGGTTTTACGACTTTAATCAAAGGAGAGCTAGTTTCATCGGCGGTTTCTGTCTTCTCAGTACCTACGACGTCATCAATCGCTTTTGTGTCTGCTGAATCAGCTTTACCTTCAAGCAATGCATCGACCACATTCGACTCAATCACCACTCTTTGTTGATTGTCATCACTGCCTACGCTCGCTACTTCTTCTGTCACTGCTGGCGGTAATGAATCAGAATCATCAACCACACTAGACTTATCAAGACTGCTAGAGCCATCGGTTACAGGTTGCAGTGAAGACTGCGCTGCACTGACTCCTGACTCTTCAAAAGTTGGAATAGCCGTTTGCTCTAAACTGCCAGCAATTTGCTGCGCTTTATCATCAGGACTTGGTTGACTAAGCATCCACCAATAGCCACCAGCAGCAAGCAACAGTAAGACTAATACCACCAACGCAATATTCAGGGGTGAACCGACAATCGAGCGGATAATGATCCTTTTTTCCACTTTCATCTCTCCTAACGCCATGATGTCACCCGGTACTGGGTCGACTTTTTTAAATGCATCTCGAACCCGTTTCTCAGACTCATCATCGACGTAGCGCGCAACAAGTGACTCAAAGAAACGACGAGCTTCCACTTCGGACAACATATCAATATCAAGCTCAACAGGCTTTATCTCTTGTCCATAACTGAGACGTGCTAGCAAACCGTCTAAACGTCCAGACTGTGTAAACAGTAAGACATTGATGGTCCAATTTGGCTTATGGTGCGCCTCTAAGACCAGCATCCAAAGCTCAGAGATAAGTGTCTCACTCAATAAATGCGCATCATCTACAACAATTGCAATGTCACACGGCTCATCACCTAAAAGCCTTTCAAGGCTATCAAGTAAAGGCTCTTGCTGATTAAACAATGCGTCCGAAACTAGTTGACTCAAAATAAGGACGCGATGCTGCACATCGTCTTGATTAGAATGACAAAGTAACAAACATTGATTCTTGTTACTGGCACCCACTTCAAGGTATCGCTGCGCTAACCAAGATTTCCCGTACCCATCATGACCATTAATCGCAATGAGATTGGAACCAAAGTTAGTCAGTAGACCTAATCTATCAAGCAACTCGATTTGAGAATCTAATTCCAGTACGTGAGCAACACTCATCTAATAACCTTAATACACTACAAGAATGACGCCCAAAGGCGCCATTACAAGGTTAAATATCGCGACCGAAGTCTATTGCCTGCTTGAGTACGTCTTGCGTCGTATCAGCAATTACCTCGGCAGTGCCAATGCCTGTAGGCAAAACCAATCGTAATTGACCAGAGAGGACTTTCTTATCTCGCATCATGTGCTTGATGAAGTCATCGAAATTCATACTGTCTGGAGTATGCACAGGCAGTTTTGCACGACGCAAAATCGCAACAATACGCTCAAATTGCTCTTCCGAGATCAGACCGCGTAGATGCGACGTTTTGGCCGCCATAACAGTGCCGGAAGATACCGCTTCACCATGCAGCCAATTGCCATAGCCAAGTTCCGCTTCAATCGCATGACCAAAGGTGTGACCTAAGTTAAGCAAAGCACGGATGCCCGATTCTTTCTCATCCTGAGCCACCACTTCCGCTTTTATTTCACAGCAACGTGCGATCGCATAAGTTAGTGCTTCTTCATCCAACGCATACAAGCGCTCAAGATTGCCTTCTAACCATACAAAAAAATCTGCATCGTAAATAATGCCGTACTTGATGACTTCGGCGATACCCGCAGCGAACTCACGTTCAGGCAACGTCGACAGGCAGTTGGTATCAATGATCACGGCTTTAGGTTGGTAAAACGCACCTATCATGTTCTTACCCAACGGATGGTTCACCGCGGTTTTTCCACCAACCGAAGAGTCCACTTGGGATAGTAATGTGGTCGGTATTTGAACAAAGTCGACCCCACGCTGGTAACAGGCAGACGCAAAACCCACAAGGTCGCCAATAACACCACCACCTAACGCGATGATCACAACATCACGAGCATAACTCCCTTCCAGTAAGAAGTTCATTACTTGATTAAATACATCCAAGTTTTTGTACTGTTCACCGTCAGGCAATTCTAACAAGGATGCACTACAACCGAGCTGCTCGAGTTGCTTTAAAATTTTGTCTGCATACAAAGGCGCCACTGTGACATTACTGATCACAACAACTTTTTGTTTTGCATTTTTGTTTGAGAGAACTTGAGAGAGGTACGCCGGGTCCTCAAATAACCCGGCGCCAATAGAGATTGGGTAGCTACGCTCAGCTAGGTTGACCGTAATCCGTTCCATCGGTTTGCTCCAATTAAAAAAAAGATAAAGACTTATCTCTCTTCTAGCATTTTTACGATCTGGTTGGCTACCACTTTTGCACTTTGATCGTCAGTGCGAACAGTGTAATCCGCTACTTCTTCATATAAAGGATTACGTTCTTCAGCTAATTGCTCCAGTACTTCGCGAGGGTTATCCGTTTGAAGTAAAGGACGCTTCTTGTCGCGGTTTGTACGCGCAAGTTGCTTTTCAATCGTCGTTTCTAAGTAAACAACAACACCACGTGCCGAAAGACGATTGCGGTTTTCTTTGCTCTTAACAGAGCCACCGCCAGTCGCAAGCACGATGCCTTGCTCTTGTGTTAGGTCTTCAAGTACCGCTTCTTCACGCTTGCGGAAGCCTTCTTCACCTTCTACATCAAAAACCCAAGAGATGTCTGCACCAGTGCGTTCTTCGATCACTGTATCGGAGTCAACAAACTCCATATGCAGTTGCTGTGCTAGATGTCTACCAATTGTACTTTTGCCGGCGCCCATTGGGCCAACAAGGAAAATATTACGTTTCTCAGCCATGTTTAGCAGTAATTTACAACATTGATTCAATAAGATCGCCACAAGAAAACACAGCTAAACTGCTGTTCTACAAGGCTTGTGGCACCAGTTCCTCACAGATAATTCGTGATAAGACCCGAAATTATCCAAGCATGGTGCCACTATTGCAACTTTATTTTTGATTTAATCAGTTTTTCCCGAGACAGAACTACTGAATCACCACCTTAGGCGTGACGAAAATTAACAGCTCACTTTTGCCAACATTCTCATAACTTCGACGAAAAAGAGCACCTAATAGCGGCAGGTCGCCCAACAAAGGCACTTTGTCCACCGAGTTAGTAATGCTGTGCTGAAAAATACCACCAAGAACGACCGTTTCACCGTTATTCACTAACACTTGCGTCCCGATACGTTGAGTATCAATCGCAACAGCTTCACCAGTGCCTGTCTTCACGACTTGTCCAGGTCTATCTTGCGTGACACTTAAATCCAACACTAAGCGGTTATCCGGTGTGATTTGCGGGGTCACTTTCAAACTTAATACCGCCTTTTTGAACGTCACCGTCGTTGCACCACTTGATGATGACTCAAGATAAGGAATCTCTGTACCTTG
The DNA here is from genome assembly GCF_033337975.1 of Vibrio sp. Vb2880. Taxonomy (NCBI): domain Bacteria; kingdom Pseudomonadati; phylum Pseudomonadota; class Gammaproteobacteria; order Vibrionales; family Vibrionaceae; genus Vibrio; species Vibrio sp. Vb2880. Next base: position 21,639 of record NZ_JAWORT010000035.1, on the reverse strand, counting down.
TTCAATATAGGCAGGCTTCTTATTGGTAGTGATCAAACGTGGGCTCGAGATAATCTCAGCTTTAGACTCTTGTTGCAGAGCAGAAAGCTCAAGATCCAACAAGGTGTCTGAACCTAACTTTGCGACCTGAAAAGCAATGCTGGTCGCATTCGGGCTGGTTGCAGCTAAGTTTACATTTAGGAAGTCATCGATCCCTACTCCATCACCGTCACCACCGTCATCACCCCCTTCTCCATTATAGAGACCGATCGTGGCGAGGTTGTTCTCAATAGAACCGCCCACTGTATTACTGCCATTAATAGACGTAAAACCCCAACGAATCCCTAACTCGTCCATGTTACCTTCATTGATGGTCACAATACGCGCCTCAATTTGAACCTGTTTAACTGGAATATCCAAAGACTCAATAATTTCTCGAATCACCTCGATGTTTTCAGGTAACTCTCTAATCAATAACGAGTTAGTTCGCTCATCAATGGTCATACTGCCGCGCTCTGACAGCATGCTGATATTTCCTTCTCCATTGATCATCTCCGCAATGTCTGATGCTTTAGCAAAATTAACTTTGATGATTTCAGATGAAAGCTCTCCCATTTCTTCCGTAAGTTTTTGTTTTTCTAACTGCTGCTTCTCACGCAAGTCCAACTCATCAGTCGGAGCAACTAAAATCACGTTGCCATCAACACGCTTATCTAACCCCTTAACTTGCAAAATAATATCCAGCACTTGCTGCCAAGGGACACCATCAAGACGAAGCGTGAGGTTGCCTTCTACAGAGTCGGAGACAACCAAATTGAATTGGTTGTAATCAGCAATAAGCTGCAAGACGTTTCGCACAGGAATATCTTGGAAGTTAATCGAAATAAGCTTACCTTCTCTTTCTAAAATGCTTTTATCTGGGGCTTTCTCATTGGGTTTGATCTTCGCTACTTTGATTTCCAAAAAACGCCCCGTTAAGCGGTAATCATGCATGTATTCTTCATTGATGTGCGCAACCAAGCGCGTCGTCGAGGTGTCGCGAAACACTTCTACGCTCTCAACCACAGTCGAAAAATCTTTCACGTCTAGGAGATACAATTGCTCGTCTTTTACTGAAGTGTTAAGCAAATCGATACTTAACCCTTCCTGTACACGCTTGATATCTACAATCGCGGCCGGTGACGCCAATTCGACGACAATCACGGCGTCTTTATCTTTATTAGTTCGAAAGTCGATACTTTTTAGGGCATTGGACGAAACTTCTTCAGCTGCCGCTAAAGGGGCTAAAAATACAAACAACCATAAGGAGAAGAGCCCAGTAAGTATCCTTGGTGTACGTGTTAATCCTTGTCTCATTTTCATTACTCAATATCAAAAATAAATGGGGCTATCTCAAAGCCAACTTAACTTTACGTTTTTGCCAACATCCTAAGCCGTCGGGCAACGTTTCATTAATCAACAAGTAGGAGTGGCTGACATGGGTCACTTTGCCATTATTGCGTCCGAGGTATTGACCCGGCTTAACTTTATAGACGGTGCCATTGGGAGCCTGAACAAGGCCAGAAACCGTGTTATCCATGCCCATGACACCTTTCAAACGTAATTGGCTTAATGGGAATTTTTCTAATTTACCAGTTCGCCTTCTTGAGGGCGGTTGCCAACAATCTTTTCTTGCAACTGGCTGAGTCGCGATAGTGGCTTCTTTGGGTAATTCAAAGGGTGCACGCTGTACTTCCGGTGCGTACGTGACTGTAACATACTTGTCTGCGGGCTTAAGCTTCTCGACCTCTCGACGCGCCTGTGTTTCCACTCCTCGAATAAAATCCGTCAATGATTCATCATTCGCCTGGCAGCCCATCAATAGAGAACCCATCAGTACCAGCAACAAAGACTTACTTGTCATTTTTCGTCTCCTCCGGCTTAAACTGATAGGTATTAGCACGCACCCGAAAGTGCAGGGTTTCGCTCTCTTGGCTGACACGTTGCCAAGTCACATCTTTAAACGTGATGATTCGAGGTAGCGTCGCTATCGCCTGAGAAAAATGGCCGATGTCATGAAAGTCGCCCGTTAACTCTATGTTTAAAGGAAGACGATAAAGGAAGTGCTCTGATTGTTTTTCGCCCCAGTCGATTCGGGTGAAAGTCAGCTTATTGTCGATGCCAAGCTCATTCACTGAAGCGAGCATTGTAGCCAGCTCTTTTTGCGCAGGCAGTTGTTGCAGTAATAACTCGTAACGAGTGGTAAGTTCATCCAATTGAGATTGAAGCTGAGGCAACGCTGCCACTTTGTTCGCTTTGATCTTCAATGCCACCTTGAGTGTCTGCTCCTGCTGAATCAAGTGATTCAACTGTTCTTCTTTCGGTTTAAGGTAAAACCAATAACCTAAGCCTTGAATCGCCATGATCAGAAGTACGATTACTACAATCTGGGGCAACAATGGCCACTCGGCCATTTCATCTATTTCGAGATCCTGCCAATCAACCACGTTGAGCCTCCAATTTCTTCTCCGTTACTTTGAACATGAAAGACACTTTGAATGTTTGAAACTCTTTCCCAAAACGGGCTTTGCCGTGAACGATGGAATGCATTTCTACGTCGTTCAACTTGGCCGAGCGCTCCATGTTGTCCAGCATCGTGGCAAGTTTTGGAGTGCTATCAGAGATCCCAGAGATCTCAATTTCCAGATCATTCATTTTGATCTTGTCGACATATACACCTTCAGGGATAACGGCAGGCATTAAGTTCATGAACTCGGTCGTTTTGTTTCGTCCGTTTTGTAAACCTTCAACGACCTTTAGACGTTCGAGGATTTTGCTGTGCTCTTGCTCTGCAATTTTCATTGCTTCAATACGCTGGTCGAGTTCGGCAATGTAGTGAGTGAGGTAATCGAGCCGCTCCTGTTGTTGATCTTGTTGGTACTCAAAAAACTTTCCAATACCCCACTGGATGCCAACAGCGACCAACATGCCTAATGCGACCAAACTGATGAAACGACGTCGGTGCTCTTCTCTTTGACTCTCTCGCCAAGGAAGTAAATTAATGCGATAAAGCACGGGCGCCTCCTAGCCAATGAATGCCACGAACGGCCAGTCCGGCTGCTGTTGAGAAATGCTGCCAATCCACAGCACGACGCTTACGCTTAGACACCTTCATCTCAAATAGCCCTAGCGGATTTAGCAATTCACACTCTAACGACAATTGTTGAGACAACTCCTCTGCGAGCATGGGAGTGGAGGCCCCTTCCCCTGATAACCAGATACCCTTGATGTTTTGTGAGCCATTGATTGAGGTATAGAGCTGCATCTGGCGCTTTACTCGCTCTATGATTTGACGGTTAAACAGCTCTGTTTTCTCCTGAGCATCATCGGACAGAAAATCGACTGGAGAAGCGCTGTTTGCTCCGCGTGTGCCGTAAGCAAACTCTTTGTGAAACAGTTCACCTTGTTCGGTAAACATGGTGAAGGAGCTCGATAAGGTGCCAATATCGAGTAAGCAGTATTTGTTTTTGTCAGGAAAGCGATCGGCGGTGAGCTTCCAGATATGACCAAGGCTTTGCGAATGCACGTCCACTAAAACAGGTTTTAGTCCGGACTTTTGTAATGCATCGACTCGGCCTTCTACCACATCTTTTCTTGTCGCAAACACTTGATAGCTATCACTGCCACTCTGCCCGCCCTCAGCGCGAAGACGAACGAAGTCTAAACTCAGCTCTTCGACAGGGAATGGCGATTGATGAGAAAAGGCTTGTATCACTGCAAACTCAACTTCACTCTCTTCAAGATTTTGTTCTATTTGCAGTTTCTTGCTAATTACCGAGTTATCAGGAACTGAGATCGCAACTTTTTTAGCACCAAAAGGCAGTTCTTTTTTTATCTGCTTGAGGGTCTTTACAATTTCTTGATGATTTATGGTGTTATTTTCAGCGACAATACCTTCCTTTAGTAATATTTCTTTGTAACCCAACAGAGCGTAATTGTTGCCTGTGGGTTTAAGTACTACGGCTTTGAGGCTGTTATGGCCTATATCGATGCCGGTAACGATTAGCTTATCCATCTCTTACTCTCGCTCCGAAATTTCTTCGTGCAAAGGTTGTTATTAGCATCCAAATAAGAGTTAATATCTCTTATGTGCTAAATTTTTGACCTAAGAGTACAAGGGTTTGCCGTTACACAGCCTCAACCAATCAGGGATTCTCCGGTGAAGTTCATAAAGCGTTTATTATTTTTAACATTGATTTGCATAATTCTTGGAGTCACCACAATATTTGGCTTCTATCAGTACGTGAAGCCTGAATTGCCAGATGTTGCAACTCTAAAAGACGTTGAATTACAAACACCTATGAAGGTGTTTAGTCAAGACGGGAAGCTGATCGCACAGTTCGGTGAAAAGCGTCGTATTCCTGTTACTTATGACGAAATTCCTCAAGACTTAATTCACGCGCTCATCGCAACCGAAGATAGCCGTTTCTACGAGCATCCCGGTATCGACCCTATCGGCATCACTCGTGCAGCTGTTGTTGTTGCGGTTTCAGGCTCGGCTAAACAGGGTGCAAGTACGATTACGCAACAGCTAGCTCGTAACTTCTTCTTATCTAATGAGAAGAAGATCATGCGTAAGATTAAAGAGATTTTTATTGCTATCCATATTGAGCAGCTTTTAAGTAAGCAAGAAATCATGGAGCTTTATGTCAATAAAATCTTCCTTGGTTACCGCTCATATGGCTTTGGTGCTGCCGCTCAAGTGTATTTTGGCAAGAGCCTTGATGAATTGACGTTAAGTGAGATTGCAACACTAGCTGGTATGCCAAAAGCGCCATCAACCATGAACCCAATTTACTCTCTTGAGCGCGCAACAAAACGCCGTAACGTTGTATTAATGCGAATGCTTGATGAGAAATACATTACACAAGAGCAGTATGACGAAGCACGCAATGAGCCTATTGTGGCGCGTTATCATAGCGCTGAGATTGAGCTTTCCGCACCTTACGTAGCAGAGTTGGCTCGTGCATGGGCAGTAAAAGAATACGGTGAAGAAGAAGCTTATACCTCTGGCTTGAATATCTACATGACTGTGGATTCTAAACTGCAAGATGCTGCAAATACGTCTGCGGTAAATAACCTCTTGTCATACGATGAACGTCATGGCTACCGTGGTGCAGAAAGTGTGCTTTGGAAAGAAGGGGAAGCGGCCTGGGACAATGAGCAAATAGAAAAGCACCTGAAGAAACAGCCAACTTATGGTGACCTTTACCCTGCGGTTGTGACGAAAGTCGATGATAAGACGGCACAAGTATGGGTTAAGAACCATGAAGAGCAAACCATCCCTTGGACTGGAATGCACTGGGCGCGTAAGTACATTACTGATAACCGCCAAGGCTCAACACCAAAGTCAGCGCATGATGTGCTAGCGACAGGTCAACAAGTTTGGGTTCGCGAAGTAAGTGAAACCGATGAAGATGACAACACAACACTGAGCTGGAAACTGAGCCAAGTGCCGACAGCAAACACCGCGTTTGTTGCGATGAACCCAGAAAATGGCGCGATATTGTCGCTGGTTGGTGGTTTCAACTTTGTTCACAGCAAGTTTAACCGTGCAACCATGTCAGTGCGTCAGGTTGGTTCAAGTATCAAGCCTTTCATCTACTCGGCAGCAATTGACAAAGGACTGACTCTAGCCACTTTGATTAACGATGCGCCGATTAACAAGTGGGATGCAGGTTCTGGTTCAGCTTGGCGACCAAAAAACTCACCACCGACTTATGGTGGTCCAACGCGTCTTCGCCTCGGCTTAGCTCAATCAAAAAACGTCATGGCAGTACGTACACTCCGTGAAGTTGGCCTCGAGGAGACACGTCAGTACCTTACTCGTTTCGGTTTTGATATTAACCAAGTACCACGCTCTGAGACCATCGCACTCGGAGCTGGCAGCTTGACACCAATGAAAGTGGCACAAGGTTACTCTGTGTTTGCAAACGGTGGTTATTACGTTGAACCATTCTATGTAGAACGCGTGGAAGATGCATTCGGTGAAGTACTGTTTAAAGCCAATCCAAAGAGTGTTTGTCATAAGGATTGTCCACAAATGAGCGAGCAGCCAGAAAATCGCTACGCTGATGAATTTGGCGAACAAGACGTCGCAATTGACGGCCTTGCAACAGACAATGCCCTTGAAAATGATGAACCTCAATATGCACCGCAAGTTATCTCTGAACAGAATGCATTCTTAATGCGTGAGATGATGTACAGCAACATTTGGGGTGGCGGTAACTGGCGTGAAGGCACAGGTTGGAATGGTACAGGCTGGCGCGCGCAAAAACTTGGTCGTCGTGATATCGGGGGTAAAACGGGTACAACGAATGATTCCAAGGATGCTTGGTACAATGGCTATGGACCTGGTGTCGTTGCGATAGCTTGGGTTGGCTTTGATGATCACTCACGTGCACTTGGCCGCACCACTGTTAACAGCAACCTAGGGCAAGGCCAAATTTCTGGTGCCGAGTCGGGTGCGAAAACCGCAGAGCCTGCTTGGATTGACTTCATGCGTGTTGCGCTAGAAGGGACGCCGGAGCAAGGTAAAAATATTCCAGAGGATATTATTCGAGTTCGTATTGATCGCAACAGCGGTATGCTAACGCACAAGGTAGATAGCACATCAATGTTCGAATACTTTGAAAAAGGCACGGAGCCTACCGAATACGCTGGCGACCGTTTAGAAGATAGTATTTATTCTTCAGGTTCTGGCGCAGAAGAACTGTTCTAAATCACAAAAGCACAAGGGAGAGCATCAAGCTCTCCCTTTTTATTTCTGCTTTTTATGCTGCAGCATTCAATGATGGATAAGAAGCCAACACCTCTTTAATCTTCGCTGCTAAAGCTTCAAACCTAGCTCGTAATGGTGAGCCCGGACGGTATACGAGAACGATATTACGCGAGGGGGTTGGGTTAACAGCTGGTACGTAGCATACGCCATCTTTTTGCTTCTCATTAGGGATAGAAAGCTGAGGCAATAACGTAATCCCCGCACCGGCAGCAACCATGTTGCGTAACGTCTCCAAGCTGGTGGCTTTAAAACGCTCATCGTCTTTTGCACCAGCGGCAAAACAAAAACCTAACGCTTGATCTCGCAGACAGTGGCCGTCTCCCAACGCTAAAACGGTTTTACCATTCAGCTCCAACATATCAACATGGTCGAGAGAGGCCCACTCATGGTCACATGGCACTGCGACACTTAATGGCTCTTGATACACTTCGATCTCTTTAAATGGCGCAGTTTCATCAACCGAAGCTAAAACTAAGCAATCTAGTTTGCCTTCTTCCAATTGACGCACTAATTGATGTGTTTGGGCTTCGTGAAGAAATAGCTCCAGCTCAGGAAATGCTTCTTTTATCTGCGGCAGAATTTTGGGTAGTAGATAAGGCCCAACCGTCGGGATGAAACCAATATGCATCGGTCCAGTCATGGCTCCGCTTTGACCGCTTGCCATATCTCTGAAGGTTTTCACTTCACTTAAGATGCGTTTAGCCTGCTCCACCAGCTGTAACCCTGAATCGGTAAACAAAACACGTCGGCTGCTTCGCTCTAAAAGCGTGGTCCCGAGTTCATCCTCTAGTTTACGAATTTGCCCACTCAATGTTGGCTGGCTAACAAAACATGCCTCTGCCGCTTTGCGAAAGTGCTTATGTTCCGCAAGTGCAACTAAGTACTCAAAATCTCGAATATTCATACTTCACGCTTCGCTTCTTTAACAATAGCTAATACCTATCAAAACCATAACACCAAACGATTAGAGCTATCAAAGGATTTTTACAATAATGGGCTCAACAAAACGAAACAGAGCGACGAAAAACGCTAAGCTCTATACGCATAATTTAAAATAGTCAAAGGAAATCATTATGTTTGTATCTAAAGAAGGTCAACAAGTCCCTCAAGTTACTTTTCCAGTTCGTCAAGGTGACTCTTGGGTGAATGTAACGACCGATGAGCTATTTAAAGGTAAGACCGTTATCGTATTTAGCTTACCGGGTGCATTTACTCCAACCTGTTCATCAAGCCATCTACCTCGTTACAACGAATTGTTCCCTGTATTTAAAGAGCACGGAGTGGATGAGATTATTTGTATCTCGGTCAATGATACGTTCGTGATGAATGCATGGAAACAAGACCAAGAAGCAGAAAACATTACCTTCATCCCGGATGGTAATGGTGAATTCACCGATGGCATGGGTATGTTAGTGGATAAAAACGACATCGGCTTTGGCAAACGTTCATGGCGTTACAGCATGTTAGTAAAAGATGGTGTAGTGGAAAAAATGTTCATTGAGCCAAACGAACCAGGCGACCCATTCAAGGTGTCAGACGCAGATACGATGCTGAACTACATAGCGCCTGACTACAAAACGCAAGAATCCATCACGGTGTTCACTAAACCAGGCTGCCCTTTCTGTATGAAAGCGAAACAAAATCTGATTGACCACGGTCTTCAATATGAAGAAGTGATTCTGGGTAAAGACGCAACAACAGTTAGTCTACGAGCTATATCTGGTCGCACGACTGTTCCACAAGTCTTTATCGGTGGCAAGCATATCGGCGGTAGCGAAGAGCTAGAAGCGTATCTAGGCTAAGCTGTCCATAGCCTACACCCTCGGTCTCCGGTGCCTTTTGGCTCGGAGGCCAACCCTAAACCACTTCTTCTACTAGTCTAGATAAGTAGTCATCTGCCACTAAGGTGACTACTTATCCAGATTCAACTATCCAATTCACTCTCCAAGCTCAATGTAGCTAGCTTGGCTTAAAACAAAAGCGAGAGTTCACGATGAAACAAGTAAATGTCGACGTAGCGATTATTGGTGGCGGTACGGCTGGTCTTGGTGCTTATCGAGCAGCAAAAGCTCATACCAACAGCGTGGTAATGATTGAGGGCGGTCCCTACGGAACAACCTGTGCTCGTGTCGGATGCATGCCGTCTAAGCTGTTAATTGCGGCAGCAGAAAGTGTTCATCAAATCGAAAAAGCACCTGGATTTGGGATACACCCGCAAGGTGAAGTACGAATTAACGGACGAGAAGTTATGGATCGTGTAAAGCGCGAACGCGATCGTTTTGTTGGCTTTGTGCTTGAAAGTGTCGATGATATTCCCGCTGAAGACAAACTATCGGGCTACGCGAAGTTTGCCGATGACCACACTCTCATCATAGATGATCATACTCAGGTCACCGCACAGCGCATTGTTATTGCGACAGGATCTCGTCCAGCATATCCGGCAGCTTGGAATGAACTGGGTGATCGCCTAGTGATTAACGATGATGTATTTGACTGGGATGACTTACCAGAGTCCGTGGCAGTATTTGGCCCAGGAGTCATCGGCCTTGAATTGGGTCAGGCTTTACACCGCCTAGGAGTGAACGTGAAGCTCTTTGGCCTTGGAGGACAAGTGGGCCCACTGACAGACCCAGAGGTGATGGCGTATGCAGATAAAGCCTTTAAGGAAGAGTTCTACCTTGATGCAGATGTAAAAGTCGAAAGCATGAAACGCATTGCTTCGTCAGACAATGACTGCGAAGACAAGGTCGAAATCCAATTCATCAACCATGATGGTGAATTAGAAACTTTCGTTATCGATTACGTATTGGCCGCAACGGGTCGTCGTCCAAACGTCGATAAGCTGGCGATCGAGAACACCAATGTGGCTCTCGATGAACGTGGCGTACCAACGGCGGATCACTATACATTGCAAACTTCGGTAGAGAGCATCTTCATCGCAGGTGATGCAAGTAACCAAATTCCACTGCTGCACGAAGCCGCTGACCAAGGCCGTATTGCTGGAGACAACGCAGGCCGTTTTCCAGATATTCGTGCGGGTCTGCGTCGCTCACCAATTTCAGCCGTGTTCTCCGACCCTCAAATTGCTATGGTTGGCGAAACATATAAACAACTAGAAACACGTCTAGGCACATGTGGATGTTTCGCAACCGGTGAAGTCTCGTTTGAAAATCAAGGACGTTCGCGCGTCATGCTTCGTAATAAAGGCATTCTGCATGTCTACGGAGAGCAAGGCACTGGACGTTTTTTAGGTGCAGAAATGATGGGCCCGAATGCAGAGCATCTTGCGCACCTTTTAGCATGGGCGCACCAAAATAGGATGACGATTTCTGAGATGTTAGATATGCCCTTCTATCACCCAGTGATTGAAGAAGGCGTCCGCACCGCTCTACGTGATTTGAATGCAAAACTACACTTAGGGCCAGAAATGGTGAAACATTGTCTTGACTGCGGCCCAGGCTGCTAACGCTTTCAGGCTTCTATCTAAATATAAAGCAAAGCCTCGTCATCAACGAGGCTTTGCTTTACTACTTTGGCGCAATGAAATCTCTCTTACGCTGCCATCATTGCATAGCGACTGACCATACAAATCGCGACAACACCGATCATAAAGAACCCACCAGCGATACTTAGCGCAAGTTTCAACTCTGTCGACATCATTATATTTCCTGTTAAAGACTGACAGAGCACCATACATCAATTACGTGCCACAAAGCTTTTACAAAGCTAACTTTCCATTTTTGGTTGTGTCATAGCGCTCTAAGTCCGGTACAAGAAACGCTTTCCACCATATAGTTAGATATATAATCTGAAGCAACACTAATGGTTTGGAAAACACTATGACTTGTCGCCGCTGCGAAGAACATTGGTTTTGGAAAAAACTTGGACGTTGCCAACGATGCTTGGATCAATTGACGGTACTTTCTGTACTGTGTTGGATTGTATGGTGGTTTACGCTCAAAGATGATCCACAAAGCATCGAGTCGATCACTTTGATCTTTGCCGGCTTCGCTTTCAACGTTTTGTTGTTTTTACACTTATGGATGCGTTTTGTCATCTTGCCTTGGCAGCGTCGACGGGGACAAAAAAAGACGAATAAAAAAGAGAAAAGTGACAGATAGAAAAAAGCCCCAAAACCAATGTCAGTTCTGGGGCTCTCTTAGATTCTTCTAAGAAAAAGCAGTGGTACTTTAATAGACCGGGCTTCCTCTCAAAGGTTCCAAATTTTTTCGATTTTTTTAGCGAATACTGATGTAAGTAAGCAGGAAAATGACTATGTCATTGAATGCTAATAAAATCACTCCACAACTTCAGTTCATGCCACATGCGTTTTTTGGATCACTTGCTCCATTAAATTGATCTCAAGCGCTACCTCATCACATGCATGTTGACGTGGGCACTGATCGCAATCTTTCAGAACTTTCTCCGGCAGTAATGACTTCGATGTCGGTAAAAAGCTTTGCTTCATAAAGAACTCAGGCGTTCGCGTTAGAACAAAGACTTTCTTGATCGCCATCTGGCGCGCTTTCTCAACCAAATAGTTCACAATCGCACTGCCCTGCCCTTGGCCTTGCCAGCCCGCTTCGATACCAAGAGAGCGTATTTCAGCCAACCCTGAGTCATACACATATAGAGAAGCGCAACCCGTCACTTCACCATGATGCTCAGCCACCGCGAAAGAGCCAATATCTCTCACGAGCTCATTACGAGAGCGCGGAAGATTCTCACCAAGGTTCGCCCAGTAAGCAACCATACCTTCCAACGTTTCAATGTCCGTCAAACGTGCAGGACGCACTTTCACCGCCGAGCTGTCACGCTGGCTCAGGCGCTTATCCGCTTGTTCTACCGCGTAAGCGACCTGGTGAGGCGAAACACCACCCAAAGCACAACGCTTTTCCAAACACGAATCGATAGTCAGAATGTCATACACATCCGCTTCAATGACCTCTGAGAAGGCTTTTAACTCTTCGATAGACAGCTCTTCTAGCGCACAACCTTTAGCAATAGCACCAACGACCGCGACACCGACGATGTGGTGAGCTTCACGGAATGGGATGCCTTTCGCCACTAGGTAATCAGCTAACTCCGTCGAGTTTGCGTAACCTTGTTTCGCCGCTTCTAGTGTGCGCTCGCCATTCACTTTAATACCGTCAAAACACAGAGCTGCCATTTCCATGCAGTCGTTCCATGTATCTAAAGCGTCAAACAACCCTTCTTTATCTTCCTGCATGTCTTTGTTGTACGCCAATGGCAAGGCTTTAACTGTCATCATCATGCTCGATAATGCGCCATAGACACGCCCTGTCTTACCACGGATCAACTCAAGTGCATCTGGGTTTTTCTTCTGTGGCATTAATGACGAACCAGATGTCACCGTATCCGCTAACTCAATGAAGTTTGACTCGCCTGAATTGTAGAAGATCATATCTTCTGCAAGACGAGAAAGGTGAAGCATAGAAATCGACGCCACCGACATCAGCTCCATCACATGATCACGATCTGAAACCGAATCGAGTGAATTACGCGTAGCACGGTGGAAACCGAGATTATGTGCTAATTGTTCGCGATCAATCGGATAAGCCGTTCCCGCTAAAGCACCCGAGCCAAGTGGACAAGTGTCGAGACGCTGTAAGGCATCATTCAGACGAGAGTAGTCACGCTCGAACATTTCAACATAAGCCAAGCACCAGTGAGCAAAGGTTACAGGTTGAGCACGCTGAAGATGAGTATAGCCTGGCAATACGGTGCCTTGGTGCTGTTTAGCAACATGGACCATTTGTACTTGTAGGCGATCTAAAGCAATCAATAATTGCTGACCTTGCTGACGACACCAAAGTTTCAAGTCTGTGGCGACTTGGTCATTCCGAGAACGCCCAGTGTGGAGTTTTTTACCTAAATCTCCCACTTTACTGATTAGCTGCTGTTCAACCCAAGAGTGGATATCTTCTGCATCAGAGCGAAGAATTTGGTGAGGGTCTTCCATCACTTCTAACTTCAGCTCATTTAAAGCAAGTTCCAGTTTTTGCTGTTCTTCTGCCGATAGCACATCAACAGAAAGCAGAGCTTTAGACCATGCGATTGAACCTACGATGTCTTGCTCAGCCAATCGGTAGTCAAAACGCAACGAATCATTGAACTCTTTAAATCTGGTGTCTGCCGCTTGGGTAAATCTTCCGCCCCATAATGCCATTGCGTCTCTCCTGATGACTATTGCTTACTCTAACGTTCTCGAATGAGTAGTAACCAATTTGATGGTCATTTGCTCACTTTTTCTTATGGGTCAACGTTACGGCAATTTCGATAAAAAATAAAGTATAAATTCAATATTTTTACATATATATTCAAATCAACTTTAGATACCCGCTTTTAGAAACCAAAAGACCCGCCTATAAATGGCGGGTCTTTATTCAATCCAAGATGGATGTTAAGGGATTATTTCTTCTGGCTGTTCAATGCACGAATACGGCTTGATAGCGAGTAAAGACGGATAAACCCACCTGCATGGCTTTGGTCGTAAACTTCATCTTCACCAAAAGTCGCGAACTCTTCTGAATACAAGCTGTTGTCAGAACGTTTTTGCGTCACTGTCGCTTGACCTTTGTAGAGCTTAACAACCACTTCACCGTTAACGTCTTGCGCTAGCTCTTCTGAAGCGGCAAGGATCGATTTACATAGTGGCGTAAACCAACGGCCATCGTATACAAGGTGAGACGCTTTTAGACCTAGCTCCTCACGGAATTCGAATGATGATTTGTCTAGCACAAGCTGCTCTACAGCGCGCAGCGCTTCCATCATGATGGTGCCTCCCGGTGTTTCATAGCAACCACGAGACTTCATTCCAACAAGACGGTTTTCCACGATATCGATACGGCCAACACCGTGCTTAGCGCCCTTCTCGTTTAGGTAAACCAGTGCGTTGTATGGTGTCATCGCTTCACCATCAACTTCGACCACTTCACCTTTTTCTACTTTCAGCGTGACGTATTCCGCTTCATTTGGCGCTTGCTCTGGGTCGACAGTCCACACCCAGCAGTCTTCGTTTGGTGCGTTCCAAGTATCTTCTAAAACGCCGCCTTCCGTCGAAATGTGCCATGCGTTTGCATCACGTGAATAGATCTTAGTAAGAGACGCAGAGCAAGGTATATTACGCTCAGCGAGGTAATCCAAACACTCTTCACGGCTCACTAGGTCCCACTCACGCCAAGGTGCGATCACTTGTAAGTCTGGTGCTAGTGCTGCGAATGCGCCTTCGAAACGCACTTGGTCGTTACCTTTACCTGTACAGCCATGACACAGAGCGTCCGCGCCCACTTTACGTGCTACTTCAACCTGCGCTTTAGCAATGATTGGACGCGCCATTGATGTACCTAGCAGGTACTTACCTTCGTAGTACGCGCCGGTTTTTAGCGTTGGGTAAATGTAGTCTGCGACCATTTCTTCTTTCAAGTCAGCGATGTAGCACTCAGAAGCACCAGAGGCTTTTGCTTTCGCTTCAATGCCTTCTAGCTCTTCGGCACCTTGACCAACATCGGCAACGAAAGCCACTACTTCACAGTCGTAGTTCTCTTTTAGCCACGGGATAATTACTGAAGTATCTAGACCGCCTGAGTATGCGACTACCACTTTATTTACGTTCACTTTGCTCATGTTTTTTCTCCAAACTTAACTGGCGCTGCGCTCGGCGGTCAGTGCCAACTACGACTTCCTAATATTGAATTCTTTTGCTGATGCTTATTGAGGCAAGAATTGAGTACCAATACTTTCACCAGCGAATAACTGTGCTAATTTTTCTGGGTAACGCCAGGTCGCAACTTCAATTGGACGGCCAAGATCATTGGCGGCCTCCAAAGCGGCTTTAACTTTGACGATCATGCCATCGGTGATCACATGTCCATCGATCAACGAGTTAGCTTGCTGCTCTGACAGGGTTTTGATCAAATGGCCTTTTCCATCTAATACACCACTCACGTCTGATAACAGGACTAACTCCGCATCTAATGCGCCCGCAACCGCGACTGCTGCTTGATCAGCATTCACATTCATCATCTGGCCATCTTTGGTTAAACCAATTGAACTGATGATCGGCAGTGCACCTGTGTTTAGCACCGCTTGTAATAGTGCTGAGTCACCCGGTGATGCTTTGCCTACCGCGCCGAGTTCTGGGTCAAGTTCTTCAACAAGACACAAACCACCATCCGCAAGGCTAAGGCCCACAGCGTTAAGACCGTCCGCAATCGCTTGACCTTGAAGTAGCTTATTCGCAGTGCCCGCAAGCGCGCCTGCAATCACAGGAATTTGCTCGTATGGCGTTACGCGTAAACCGTTTTTCTTTACGGTTTCAAGCTGAAGCTTTGCCATCAACTCATCAACTAGGTAGCCACCGCCATGAACGATGGCGATTTGTCGCTGTGCCGATTTTTGGTAAGCCGCAATGGCACCAAACAGTTGGCTTAAGGTTTGAGTGCATGATAGAGCTGCACCACCTAGCTTAATGACTAAAGGAGCTTGATTGGTTTGCGTCATCGCATTTCCCTCTTTCAACGACTACAGCAGCGCTGTCAGTTCTGGGTAACCGTAATGAATATTGAGACATTGCATCGCTTGACTCGATGCACCTTTAAGTAGGTTGTCGATAGCTGAAATCACAATGATGTGTTCGCCTTGTACCTTCCAGCCGATATCACAGAAAGGGGTATTTTCGACATCCTGAATACGTGGAATACCGTCGCCTTTAAGACGCACCGCAGGCTTGCCTTGATAAGCTTGTTCAAACGCCTGTGCCACTTGTGCTTCTGTCACACCTTGCGCAAGCTTCATGGTGATAGTGGCAAGAATGCCGCGTTTAAAGTTGCCGAGGTGCGGAGTAAAAATCACATCGCAACCCAAGTGCTGAGCAATCTCTGGCTGGTGACGATGGTTAAATACACCATAAGGTTGCAAGCTCACTTCACAGAAGCTGTTAACCATGGAGGCTTTACGCCCTGCACCTGATACACCACTGGTTGCGTTGATCACTGGCCATTGGTTGGTATCGAGCAACGCATGTTCTAATAAAGGTTTGATTGCAAGCTGTGAAGCGGTTGGGTAGCAACCTGCTACTGCAATCAAAGGAGTGGTTTTTATTGATTCTTGGTTCCACTCTGCTAAGCCGTATGCTGCTTTATCTAGCCAGTTGTTATGTTGATGTTCGAAGCCATAAAAAGTGTCGTAAAAGCCTTCACTTTTCACACGGAATGCACCCGATAAATCGAATACCTGACAGCCAGCCTCCAAGAAAGTTGGGGCTAAATCATGGCTGACTTCGTGAGCCGTTGCCAAAAACACCACGTCCGATTCTTGAGCGATTTGCAGTGGATCCGTTAGTGGTAAAACTGGCATATCAATGATGCCCGCTAGCTTACCGTGCAGCTGCGCGATGCTCTTTCCCGCATCAACACTGTTGGCGGAAACGTATAAACCTGATAGCGTGAGTTGTGGGTGTTTATTAACCATTAACGCTAACTCTGCGCCGGTGTAACCGCTGGCTCCAATAATCGTGGTTTTTAGCATTGTGTAACATCCATATACTTAAAGGCTCAAATGACTATTCATATTTAATTTTTGCTTTATTTTGATTTTTTATTCATTAAATATGATTTAATATGTGTTTTACATTTTTGTGGTCTGTCTGTCAACAGGAGATTTGAAGAATCCATGCAATTACCAACTTTTCTAGAGGTCTATGAAGGACTCATCAGCACCTCTTCTATCAGCTCCACGGATCCGAGCTGGGATCAGGGCAATGCAAAAGTCATCGAAAAACTCGCATCTTGGTTTAAAGATCTGGGTTTTAGCGTTGAAGTGATCGAAGTCGAGCCAGGCAAGCACAATATGATCGCACGTATGGGTGAGGGTGAAGGTGGCCTTTTACTTGCTGGCCATAGCGATACCGTGCCATTCGATCAAGGGCGATGGAATTTTGATCCGCATAAACTGACGGAAAAAGACAACCGCTTCTACGGTTTAGGCACAGCAGACATGAAAGGCTTTTTCGCCTTTATTTATGAAGCAGTGAAGAAAGTCGATTGGAGCAAGCAGAGCAAACCACTTTACGTATTAGCCACTTGTGACGAAGAGACCACCATGTTGGGCGCGCGACATTTCACAGCAAACGCCCCATTTAAGCCGGATTACTGCATCATTGGTGAACCCACCAGCCTTGTGCCAATTCGAGGTCATAAAGGGCATGTGGCAAATGCCATTCGCGTAACAGGCAAGTCCGGTCATTCATCGGACCCAGCGCTTGGCGTTAACGCTATTGAGATCATGCATGAAGTCATGTTCGCCATGATGCAACTGCGTGACAAATTGATTAAAGAATATCACCATCCGGGTTTTGCCATTCCAAGCCCTACCCTAAATCTTGGACACATTCACGGTGGTGACAGCGCTAACCGTATTTGTGGTTGCTGTGAGCTGCATTACGACGTGCGTCCTCTTCCCGGCATTAGCCTTGATGGTTTAGAGAACATGTTGCGCGGAGCATTAAAAGAAGTCGAAGCGAAATGGCCTGGGAGACTGGAGATTATTCCATTGCATGAGCCTATTCCGGGTTACGAATGCCAACATGACCACCCATTTATCGGTGGTGTTGAAGAGATTTGCCAAACTAGTTCAGAAACCGTGAACTACTGTACTGAAGCACCATTTCTACAGCAGTTGTGTCCAACCTTGGTGCTCGGCCCTGGGTCAATCGACCAAGCCCATCAACCGGATGAGTTTCTATCCTTCGACTTTATCGACCCCACAATTGATGTGCTTTCAAAGGCGATGGTCAAGTACTGCTGTTAATACGCGTTTAAGCTCGAAAGTCTGTGCAGCTCGATTGAGCTGCATCTTTTTATCTTCACAATTTAGCGCTAGTCTTAACACTTATTTAACTTGTTATTTTGTAATTAATTTTCACTTCTTACTCTATGGCTGCCGTAAATTTGCTCTAAATCAGGAGACAGCGGAATAATTGCAAACTTAGTCTGCTTTATTTGACTATAACTGGTGCTTTTCGCTAGATTGGAGTCTTAACAAGGACAATGGATGTAGTTTTTTTACGAGGCAGGACGACAATGAACGAGAAATACGCCGCACTCAAAAGTAATGTGCGCATGTTAGGCCACTTATTGGGTAACACCATTCGCGATGCCCATGGCGAAGAAATCTTCGAGAAAGTGGAAACCATTCGTAAATTATCCAAATCAGCTCAAGCAGGGAATCAAGCAGACAGGGACAGCTTGATCGAAGAAATCAAACATCTACCTGATGAGCAGCTAACGCCCGTTACTCGCGCGTTTAACCAATTTCTAAACCTCACCAATATCGCTGAGCAATACCACACGATTTCACGCCATTGTGAAGAGCACATTTGCGAACCAGACGCGATTAACTCGCTGTTTTCTAAACTGGTACAAAACGATGTGAGCAAACTGGACACTGCCCAAGCGGTTCGTGATCTAAATATTGAATTGGTATTGACGGCTCACCCAACAGAAATTACGCGCCGTACGATGATCAACAAACTGGTCAAGATAAACGAGTGCTTATCAAAGTTGGAGCTAAGCGATCTTTCTTCTAAAGAGCGCAGAAAAACCGAACGCCGCCTAGAGCAACTGATTGCCCAAGGCTGGCATTCAGACGTGATTCGACAACAACGCCCTACTCCGTTGGATGAAGCAAAGTGGGGCTTTGCGGTCGTTGAAAACTCTCTATGGGAAGCAGTACCGGACTTCCTACGTGAGATGAATGACCGTCTAAAATCTTACCTTGGAGAAGGTTTACCCATTGATGCTCGCCCAGTGCACTTCTCCTCTTGGATGGGCGGTGACCGTGACGGTAACCCGTTTGTTACTCACAACGTTACGCGTGAAGTCTTACTATTGTCTCGTTGGAAAGCCGCCGATCTTTATCTCAATGACATCAACGAGTTGATCAGCGAGCTGTCTATGACAGTTTCAAACGATCAAGTCCGTGAACTTGCTGGCGAAGATCAGCACGAACCATACCGTGCGATCCTGAAGCAATTACGCACTCTGCTCAATGAAACCAAAGATATTCTCGATGCTAAGATCCACGGTCAAAAACTGGCCGTTAAAGCCCCACTGCAAAAAGTCGAGCAACTTTGGGAACCACTGTATGCCTGCTACCAGTCACTAAACGAATGTGGCATGGGTGTAATAGCCAACGGCTCACTACTGGATACACTACGCCGCGTAAAAGCATTTGGTATCCATCTTGTACGTCTTGATATCCGCCAAGAGAGTACGCGTCACTCAGACGTCTTGTCTGAACTAACTCGCTACTTAGGTATTGGTGATTACGAACAATGGAGTGAGCAAGATAAGATTGCTTTTCTAACTAACGAGCTTGCATCTAAACGTCCGCTTCTCCCTCGTGATTGGGAACCATCTGAACCCGTCAAAGAGGTTTTGGATACCTGTAAGATTGTTGCAGCACAACCGCGTGAAGCGTTTGGCGCTTACGTTATTTCAATGGCACGTACCGCCTCTGACGTACTAGCCGTTCATCTACTGCTACAAGAAGCAGGTTGCCCTTACCGCATGGATGTGTGTCCTCTGTTCGAAACGCTAGACGATTTGAACAACGCAGAATCGGTCATTAAGCAGCTTATGGGGATTGACCTTTACCGTGGTTTTATCCAAAACCACCAGATGGTCATGATTGGTTACTCTGACTCAGCGAAAGATGCAGGTGTTATGTCTGCTGGTTGGGCTCAGTATCATGCGATGGAATCGTTAGTTAAAGTGGCTGAAGAAGAAGGCGTTGAGCTAACTCTATTCCATGGTCGTGGGGGCACAGTCGGTCGCGGTGGTGCACCTGCGCATGCTGCGCTTTTGTCGCAACCACCAAAAAGCTTGAAAGGCGGTTTACGTGTAACAGAGCAAGGCGAGATGATCCGCTTTAAACTGGGACTCCCAGATGTCGCAGTAAACAGCTTTAACCTATATGCAAGTGCGATTCTGGAAGCCAACTTGTTACCGCCACCAGAGCCAAAACAAGAATGGCGCGACTTGATGGAAGTGCTATCAGAAGTAAGCTGTGAGTCTTACCGAAATGTGGTTCGTGGCGAGCCAGATTTCGTGCCTTACTTCCGCCAAGCAACACCAGAACTCGAACTCGGCAAGTTGCCACTTGGTTCTCGTCCTGCAAAACGAAACCCTAAGGGCGGAGTAGAGAGCTTACGTGCAATCCCGTGGATCTTCTCATGGAGTCAAAACCGTTTGGTACTTCCTGCATGGCTAGGCGCAGGTGAAGCGATTCAATACTCGATCGATAAAGGCCACCAAGCATTGCTCGAAGAGATGTGCCGCGAATGGCCGTTTTTCTCTACTCGTCTCGGCATGCTAGAGATGGTGTACTCGAAGTGTAATATTGATATCTCTCGCTACTACGATGAGCGATTAGTGGATGAGTCGCTCCGTCCACTCGGTGAAAAACTTCGTGCTCAGCTTCAAGAAGACATCAAAGCGGTACTGAATGTAGAGAACAACGAAAACTTGATGCAGCATGACCCTTGGGGACTCGAGTCGATTCGCTTACGCAATATCTACGTTGAGCCATTGAATATGCTACAAGCAGAGCTACTATACCGCACGCGTCAAACCGAAGAAGCTTCTGCAAACTTGGAAGAAGCGTTGATGGTGACGATTGCTGGTATTGCTGCTGGTATGCGTAACACAGGCTAATCATTTCATTTTTAATAAAAAGCTGGGCAAATGCTCAGCTTTTTTTTTATCACAGGATAATCTCACCAAAACAAAAGCAGTCAAATAAACCACAATAGACCCAAAAAATACCAAAATAAAAGAACAAAAAACCACAAGTTAACACTATTGATTATTATGTTAGTTTTTTAGGGTAATTTTGTCCTACTATTCCACTTCATGCTTATTATTTATATACTACTTGCCTGCTGAGAGCTCATAAATCCAATCATACCTGCTCCAGCCTTGATGGGACTCCCCATCTCTCTAGGTGATAAACGGCTTTAAGGTGACAGGACCAACATTGTTGGTGCTACTTATACATTAAAAAACTCAAGTGCCAGTAAGAGCGCAGCTGAAAGTATAAGTAGCTTGTTTACAAGTTTATTGACCATTTGGATTGAAGACATGTCATTACCACACGTAATCTTAACTGTTCTTAGCACTCGCGACGCAACCGGTTACGATATCACTAAAGAATTCTCTGCTAGCATCGGTTACTTCTGGAAAGCAAGCCACCAACAGGTGTACCGTGAACTCAACAAAATGGCTGAGAAAGAACTGGTTACTTGCGTATTAGAACCCCAAGAAGGCAAACCAGACCGCAAGGTTTACTCCATTACAGACGCTGGTCGCAGCGCTTTAGGAGAGTGGTTTGATCAACCAACTGCACACCCAACAGTTCGTGATGAGTTTTCAGCGAAATTGATGGCATGTGCCGTTCAACCTGCAGCTCCATTCCGTGACCAACTCGCCGAGCTAGTTGAAGAGTCTCGCAAACTGGTTTCTCACTACAAAGAAATTGAAGCGGCTTACTACGCAACGCCGTCAACTTTAGATAAACAAGCTCGCCTAGAACGTCTAACGCTTCGCCGTAACCTTCTGTTACGTGAAACTTGGATCACTTGGGCAGAAGAAGTTCTAACTGAACTTGAAGTGATTGGTTAAACTCCTTTTGCTTTGATAAAACGAAAAAGGCTTGCCACTTGGCAAGCCTTTTATCTTTTTGATGTGCCGTCCTAAATAAGGTTGACACTTTCCACCCCCAAAATTGGAGAGTGTTATGAAATCAACAACTAAAAGAAC
>NZ_JAWORT010000034.1:0-36454 GCF_033337975.1 Vibrio sp. Vb2880 | reverse complement strand
AGAAAGTACAATGCCGTTGCAG
The DNA here is from genome assembly GCF_033337975.1 of Vibrio sp. Vb2880. Classification (NCBI taxonomy): domain Bacteria; kingdom Pseudomonadati; phylum Pseudomonadota; class Gammaproteobacteria; order Vibrionales; family Vibrionaceae; genus Vibrio; species Vibrio sp. Vb2880. The sequence goes on along the minus strand of NZ_JAWORT010000034.1, from coordinate 36,432 downwards.
ATTATATCTACTGGCGGGAGGACGGCGGTGCGTTTACTTGCAACACCAAGGATGGCTATCGTTCATTTAATACTCAAGCAACCGACAAAGCCTTACCTTTGGCTAGTAAAGACAGCCGCTACACGTTGCAACTCGGCGTATTAAGTGGCAAGGATGCGCCTACCCCGAGACTGTATAGAGCGCGTCAGGCAGATGAGAGCTCGCCGATTGATGTACTCGCTTACCAGTATAAACCGCCTGTGGAAGGCGATAGTGTTAATGGCTTTTCCCTTTTTGTTCCAACGAGTTTGCAGCCTGACTTCTCTGATTATGATTTACGTCAGGAATTCCCAGCCTTACCAGACCACGCTCAATACAAACAAGCTTTCGCTCGTTATCAGGAAGCACAGCAAGAAAAATGTAAAGAAATAGATTATGGACAATGGACATCACTTGAAATCCGACGTTGCAAGCGCACATGCCAAATTGAAAGACAAGGCGATCATTTTGTGACGGCACACTGTCACTCAAATAAAGCTAAATAAGGAGTAAACTTCATGGCGAAATCAAACCTTAAAGTCAGTGGTGTTTATCTCCTAGGGCAACTTTTTGATGACAAGGGACCAGTACCAAATAGTCGATATTTTCCATTACGTAATGTGTGTTTCGCGCATAAAGACGACCGTGAAACTAGGGCTGTCAGCTATGATGGCGAAGGGCACCAAACTCAAACGCCACCGAAAGCGGCGTTATTGTACAGTGACGAACTCGGGAAAATTACCTATTTCAACGCGCCTAAATCATTAGGTTTGGGACAAGATTTGCCATTGCAAGGGAATCCTGCATCCGCAACAACGTTTGCCTCTGGTCACTCTCGTTTACTATTTTTTCCGCCTTATTTAGCGCCAGTTCACCTTATGAGTGAAGAGGGCAAAGACGGTAAATGGCTGGCGAATTTGTATAATTCGCTTATCTCCGGAGCAAAAGCTAAGCCTAAAGAAAACTATTTCACGAAGGCTAATCAAAGAAATTTTCCCATCACAACTCTATTACCTAGTAAAGAGGTCAGTGATGAACACTATGCTGCTGCTATCGGTAAACTTGAGGAGTCGATGGAGATAGAGCAACTGAATACGCTAAATGCCATTGTTTTACCGCAGACATTTACGATTGTGGTGCATTTCTCTGATGCCAACTTCGTTGACGCAACTGTCACGCTGTCGAATTTTCCTTCGCAGTTGCGTATTAAAGGGGATGCAGAAGGCAGTAATTTAACCGCGGTAAGCAATGTTAAAGAAGTCAAATTCAAAGATATCGACGGTCAAGAAAAGAACATTTACAGCGCTACGTTTTGGGTAATTTCCGATTCGGTGTTTAAACTCGAAGAGACGAACCAGCATTGCCGTTTTGATATTGATCTCTCAACTGTTGCGAACAAAGAATATTGGGACGGCTTTAAAAGTGAACAGTACAGTTTTTGCGAACGAGTATTGCACTTACCAATCTCAACTCCGCTTGGGCGCAGTGCTTTGGTGAACGGTGATCCCATCTCGGTAGAGGAAGCACTGTTTAATCAAGCCCCTCACCTTTACCCTAATTTACTGGAAAAACTGAAACAAAGCCCAACTGATTTGCCTGAAAAACTCGCCAGTGAGCCAAAAAACGCAATTGCTCCCCAGGTATGGCACAGTGTACAAAGCAATAAAGCGTACATTGAAAGTGCAGCCCAAACGATGCAACACAAGTTAAGTTGGCAAACCGTAGCCAAGGTTGCTGCGGCTTCTGTTGGTGGCAGTGCTGATAGCGAAATGAGAAATATTGCGGGTGCGACAGAGGCTTGTTTGTCCGTTATAAGTAAAGCTAATGACCTTTCAGCGAACACGGCCGCATTTGGCCAGAGTCAAATCGATATGATTAAGTTGTTCGGTGACAAAGGCAATATCTTATTTGATAAGTTGAAAGATAAGATCAATTTGATTGAAGTACCTTCGCAGTGGCGTCAGTTATTACAAAATACTCAAATAGCGGAAAAGATCGGTAAAGGTTACACTTTGGCTGATGTCATCATTAAAGGTGGGAACTTAGTAGAGGCTTACAACAAAGACGATAAGGCAAGCAAAAGGCTTGATTCTGTTGTGCTTGAGTACCTTGCGACTGTACAGCAGCCTGGAATGAAATCTTTGGCCAGTATTGGTGATAAGGCACTTTTGGACGCAGAGACTAAGGCACTTGAACAACTCAAAAATCTACTGCCCAAGCTTGGAGACAACGATGAGCTTTCATTAAATACCGAGGTTAAAAAAGGGCGACACATATTCGAATTAAGAAGTACAACGTTTGCTTTTGACCGTAGCGACTCAAATAACCCTGAAGCTAGAGCCAACTTAATTGAATTGGGTGGGATACTATCGCAAATACACCGCCCGATCCCAATTACGATAAAGGGTCACACTTGTTCGCGCGGGTCGATTGAATACAACCAGGCTTTGTCAGAAGAGCGAGCGAGTTATATACGAGAATGTATATTAGAAGGGATTACGTCTAACCAGGCCGTATGGAAAACGTGCATACGTGCCATTGGTCTAGGTGAACGCGATCCGCTTGTCCCCAATGATTCTGAAGATCAACGCCGACGCAATCGTCGCGTCGACTTACTGCTTCATTTTGAAGCAATCTTAGATTACCCAGTTTCTCGCGGTGGACTAACTGTCGTCGAAAAATCCCGTCAAATGATGATTGCTAATGAGATGCAGCTTGACGCGGCCACTTTAGATGCAATAGAACTTGCCCTTGACACGGCCCTTGATGAGGCTTCAGTAACGCCCTTAGGGGCTACTGCTAACTTTGTTTATACGGTAGGCAAGGCAGGATCTTCGCTGTTCTCAAATCTTTATGACTTGATTACTGAAGAAGCAGACACTTTAAAGTTACGAAATAATCTTGAAAAAATACAATACCAAAATATTGTCTCTCAAGAACAAATACTGTCATTTGGTTCAGAAAGTCTCTCTGACGAGATGAAGTCAAGTTATTACAAACGTGCGCATGCGTTGAATGGCTTGAGTCGATTATTGCTTGAACGAAACTATCAAGAGATGTCAGGCGAGTATGTCAACGTCTCGGATGAACATATTGCTGGCTACATTGAACAGTTTTTGCTCAACGATCAGTGGCAACTAAATGAGAATGGGTTTGGTATGGTTCACTTAGACGAGTTCTATATGGATTCGGACTATGCACAAGCTGAGTTATCAATCCTAAAAGCCAGCACTTATTCTGCTTACGCACAACTAGGGGCAAGTATTGCGGGCAGACAGTTGAGCGATTGGTACTCTGACGCTAAGGATAGCGAAAGCCCAAGACCATTTATGGAATACAGCCCAATTCACTACATGGCATCCTCTAATACTCAAGCACTTGTCAAAATGTTCGAAGTTCCCTTCAAAACTGAAGATCTGGAAGCGCTATACAAAGGAGCTAAACAGTCAATATCAGTTAAAACGGCTCGTGACGGAGCACCAAAAAAATGGATAGCAATGGATGAGTTCCTAGCAGAGTATGGGTCTTTGTCACCGTTTGATGAGGTTAGGATTATCGTCGTCTTAGCTAAAGAAGCGGTCGAGTCATTAGAGCCAGAAAAGCGCCGCTTTTTACATCGAGTGGGAATTGAGGTTCAAGCTCGTTGGAATTGGTCGAATTACTCAACTATAGAAGATGCGGTGAAGAAAGGGTCCAAAATCGTCAATAAAAGCTCAGAGTACCTGCGAGATATTAAGCCGATAGTCGATAATTTAAGTTTGACTTCTAAAGAAAAAGCGCTGGTGAGCGAGCAATCTGATGATGAAACCTGGGGCGTCATTATCGAACCGTCTTTTGTTTTTGGAGTCAATAAAATTAAAGGAACAAGACCGTGGATTCCGTCCGGTTCGCTGAAAAACATATATTTGAACCGCTTGTTTGAAGAAGAAAATAGAGAATTACGCACCGGTGAGTTACCTCTACAGTATGAGTATCTTGTGGGCATCAAAGGGTTGAATGATTCATTCGAACCTATTAATTATGACTTTTGGGGTACATGGGGGATTTCTACATTCGATCTTTCATTAAGTCCCTCTCGACTTTATCAATTTGGTAAAAATAAAGACATTAAACATGCTGATCATTTATTAGTTTCAAAAAGCTTCCTGTCAGCGCCAAAACCGGATGCAGATCAAGGTAGTTTCCCTAAAGTGTTTGATGATCCGACCGTTGAACTCCATATAATGCAGCAAGGTCTTGAGGGTAAATACTCTGATTTCGCGCGGTACTACAAAGAAGAGGTTGAGGATTTTGATTGGAGTAAGTGGGTCAATTGCCTAGCGGTCGTTAAGACTAAACACTGTCCTGATACACATTTCAGTAACCTAGGATTTGCGCCTGGTAAAGTGATAGGCGTTGAGGCCAAATTGCGAGCGGTTGAGCTTACCAATAGTATTGATTTTCTACCTGGTGTGTCAGGTGGAACTCACTTCACTTTGGGTAAAGGGGAGTTATATCGAATAGGTACCATCGTTGAAAAAGATAATGAATGGCAGTTTGACGTAATGACCTCACAAAAGCATGGAGCACCATTAAAAACTGAGCTTTCCACTCAGCTTGAGAGCTTACGTCAATCTTTTTCAAGAATGAGTTCGAATGAACTTAAAAGTCATGCTATCACGAACTTTGTTGGATTGCGTCAGAAGACGGATATCTATGCTCAGATTTTCAAGCCTGAATATGTCAATGTATTAGGTTCAAAAGTAGCTGGGCTTAAACCATTTAAGAGAGTTGAGAAGCTAGTTGATAATTTTCACGAATACATTGACCTTCAACTTGAACTTATTGGGCCTATTGGATCAGGTTTACATGCGCAATCAGAAAAATTAAAGCTTAATATACATGCCGTTGACCGTGAAGACATTCCAGTAACGTGGTACAAATGTAAGGATGAGCTCATCAGAGGAGCCGAAGAAATTCTGAAAATAGAGGATAAAAGAGACTTATTTTCGAAACGAGAAATAGCAGAGCGCTACGGAAAAACCTACTCTGATATTTCACCTATTTTAGAATGGTTGGCAGCAGGCGAAGCTAAGCCAAGTAGGCTAAGTGATCGCCAAATTATATTGATAAACAAATGGATTTTAAGTAAATAAAAAAACCGCCTTCGGGCGGTTTTTCTTTTCTTATCAATGGAAACTGAAGTAAGATTTTCTCGCTTCTCGCTTCTCGCTTCTCGCTTCTCGCTTCTCGCTTCTCGCTTCTCGCTTCTCGCTTCTCGCTTCTCGCTTAACCAGCTGCAGAAATATCGTATTTCTTCATCTTATGGTTGAGTGTGCTCATTGGCAGCGCCAATTGCTCAGCGGCTTTCTTCGTGTGCCAATTACAGGCATTTAAGCAATCGATGATCACTGTGCGTTCGTATTGGCTGACAACGTCCTTAAGGCCCATTGAAACGTCTTCTAAATCCGCTTGTGCTTGCTGCTCGTAAGCAGGTTGCTCTGGGGTAGGTGAAGCTGCTTTCATGTCAATACTTGGTACATCTTCTGGGATTTGTTCGCCAAACTCAATGTGAGTAATGGTTTCAAAATCGGACAGTAGCACCGAGCGCTCAATGATGTTCTTAAGCTCACGCACGTTCCCTGGGTATTGGTAGGCAAGGAGCTGTTTACGTACATTGGCACTTAACCCTGGCGCTTGCGGCAAACCTAGCGTGTTGGTTGTGTGTTGCACGAAATGTTCGGCAAGGGGAATAATATCCGATTTGCGTGCTCTCAGTGGTGGTAATGTAATAGGGAAGACATTCAAGCGATAGAACAAGTCGGCACGGAATCCGCCATCTTTAATTTGCTGCATAAGGTTACAGTGCGTTGCCGCGATAACGCGAACGTCCACCTCAATCTCTTTGCTGGTACCGATAGGGCGAACTTTGCGTTCTTGCAGTACACGCAGTAACTTTGCCTGCAGTAGCATTGGCATATCGCCAATTTCATCTAGGAAAAGCGTGCCGCCGTTGGCTGCTTCAAACAAACCGACTTTGTCTTTGTCTGCGCCCGTAAATGAACCTTTCTTATGCCCAAAAAGCTCAGATTCCAATAACTGCTCTGGAATAGCCGCACAGTTCTGAACGATCAAAGGCTGTTCTGAACGATTAGAGTTTTCGTGAATGTATTTCGCGATCACCTCTTTACCAGCGCCCGTTTCACCACGCAACAGAACGTCGACAGGAAGAGATAGCACCTTATCAAGACGATTCAAGACATTGAGCATTTCTTCGCTCTCTGCAATAGGACCTTGATAGGCTTTCTGGGTACGTTTTTTGAGCTGAGTGTTCTCGCGCACTAGGGCTTGATTGTCGGCATTGAGATTTTTTATTACTTGCCCGTATTGCTCTAACCACACTGCTTGGCGAATATTACTCGCAGCCATACGACAAAACTCAGTCAATGCAGCTTCATTGTCGATAACACTTAAATCGAGTAAGACTAACAGTCCAATGGTTTTGCTTTCGCTATCAATCAAAGGCCAAGCCAATAAGTTCTCGCTTTTTAATCCCAGTGTCTGCTCAGTTTGATAGATGCTTTCGCAGTCATAGCCGTTGTACTTATACAACTCGTTAATCAACACCACTTCACCATTACGAATGGCAAAGTTAAATGGATCGTTCTCACTGGCTGAGTCTAACTGTAATGCTTCCCAAGGGTGGGAAACGATAGTTTTATCGTTATGGTGAGCGGTACTTGGAATCAACGCCTGCCCAGTCTGGTCCAAAACGTAAATGATGCCGTGTTTTGCGAGGGTCATTTGTCTCGCAGCGGTCAACACGGCATCCAATGTTTGGGTAAGCTGGCTGCGATCAGCCAAAGATTGGCTGATCGCAAGTAGGGCGTTGCTAAGTTCGCTATGGTTAGCTGAACGCATAGGTCAGTGTTCCTTGCTCATCGACAGAAACTGTGATTTGCGTGTGTGAATCATCCTTATCATGCACCAATAGCTGTGTCGATAGCTGAGGCAGTAACTGACGGTTGATGACCGCGTCGATGTTACGCGCGCCCGTTTCAGCAAGGCGACAGTTACCTAGTACGAACTCAACCAAGCTGTCTTCGTAGCTTAGCGACAACTTGTGATGGCTCTGTAGACGCTGAGAAACTTTATTCAGCTTGTGGTGAATAATTTCTGTCATTGCTTCATCAGACAGCGGAACAAATGGTAGTACTGACATACGTGCCAACAGCGCTGGCTTGAAGTGTTGGTTCAAAGTAGGGCGAATAGCTTCTGCGATGATGTTCGCATCGATGTCTTTTGATTGATGAACCAAAGATTCAATCTCGTGTGTTGCAAGGTTACTGGTCATGATGATCAGCGTGTTCTTGAAGTCGATGGTTCGGCCTTCGCCGTCGTTCAGCGTGCCTTTGTCGAACACTTGGTAGAACAGGTTCAACACTTCAGGGTCGGCTTTTTCCACTTCATCAAGAAGAACAACAGAATATGGACGTTGACGAACCGCTTCTGTCAGCATGCCGCCTTCGCCGTAACCTACGTAACCCGGAGGTGAACCAATTAGGCGAGATACCGTGTGCTTCTCTTGGAACTCAGACATGTTAATGGTCGTCATAAAGCGCTCACCACCAAACATTTGATCAGCAATTGCACGAGCAGTTTCGGTTTTACCCACGCCACTTGGGCCAACCAGCAGGAATACGCCTGTTGGTGCGTCTGGGTTGCCTAAGCCTGCTTTTGCGGTTTGAATGCCTTCAGACAGTGCATCGATAGCGTATTCTTGGCCTTTAATGCTTTGTGTTAGGCTTTCTTTCAGTTTTAGCGTGGTTTCTGCTTCGTCTTGAAGCATCTTACCCATTGGAATACCAGTCCAGTCCGAGATCACATGGCTGACTTCATCTGGGCCCACTTCAAAGTGAACCAGTGGGTTGCCATTGCGGATTACATCTAGCTGTTCTTGGCAGGCCGAAATTGCAATGCGAACGGCTTCTTCATCCATCTCTGCATATGGAGAAACGTCTTGCTCTTGTTCTGAATCTTCTTCTGCAACAAGCTCTTCTTCGTTTGTTTCGCCAAACACCAGTTCATGCAAGCGAGAGCGTAGAGCAATCATCTCTTGGATCTGCTCTTTTTCTTTGTGCCATTGCGCTTCTTGTTCTGCTAGCTCTTCTTTCGTTGCTTCCATTGCCAGTTTTAGATCTGGAATGTTAGCAAGGCTGTGCTTGTCGCCAGTTTGCTGCAGAGCGTCACGCTCAAGAGCTTCTAGCTCGCGCTGTTGAGCTGCAAGTTCTTGCTGCAGAGTCTCAACAGAAGCAGGAATGGCATTAAGGCTGATGTTCACTCGTGCACACGCCGTATCTAGTACATCGATCGCTTTGTCTGGCAGTTGACGGCCAGAGATGTAACGAGCAGAAAGTGCTGCTGCAGCAGTGATCGCGTCATCACGCACGTAAACATTATGTGATTTTTCATAAGCAGGGCGCAGACCACGAATGATCAATGCTGCTTGTTCAGGAGATGGTTCGTCGAGTTTCACCAATTGGAAACGACGTGCAAGGGCAGGATCTTTCTCGAAGTACTTCTTGTATTCCGACCATGTTGTCGCAGCGATGGTTTTCACTTCACCACGCGCTAGGGCTGGTTTTAGCAAGTTTGCCGCGTCGCTGCCGCCTGCTTGGTTACCACCGCCAACAAGGGTGTGTGCTTCATCGATGAATAGAATGATTGGAGTTGGCGAGTTTTTCACTTCATCCAATACTGCGTTTAGGCGTTTTTCGAATTCGCCTTTTACGCTTGCACCAGCTTGCAGAAGACCCATGTCCAGGCCGTAAAGCTCAACACCTTTGAGGTTGTCTGGTACGTCACCTTGTACAATCTTAAGTGCCAAACCTTCTACTACTGCGGTTTTACCAACGCCCGGTTCACCAACAGCAATAGGGTTGTTTTTACGGCGACGAGCAAGAATGTCCACGATTTGGCGGATTTCTTGGTCGCGGCAGAAAACAGGGTCGATTTCGCCTTTGCGTGCTTTACCAGTGAAGTCGGTTGTGAACTTGCTCAGTGCTGAGCCATCCTCACGAGCTTGTGTTTTCTCTGAAGTAGCAACTTGCGCCTCAATAGAGTGGCTTGTTAGCTCTGCAAAGTTACGCTTAAGGCTGTCAGGGTTTACCGCTTCAAGGATAGAGGCGTAACCATGTTGGCCGTAACGGAGAGGGTTGCTAACAAGAGTAAGGAGTAAGGCACCAGAGCGGATTTGCGTTTCGGATAGATCTAAAGAAGAAACCAGCCAGCTTTCTTGCAACCATTCGATTAATAAAGCAGAAAAAACAGGTTTGCTGCCATTTCCTTTGGCGTTGGTGTCGAGTGTGGATCGAACCGATTGTCTTAATAAGTTCTCAGAACAATCAAAATGACTTAATAATACGTCAAAATCACTATTTGGCCTTTCTAATAGACTCAGTAAATAATGCTCAATTTGAACTTCGTTTGCTTTTTCAGAGACTGCAAGTGCAGCGGCGTCTTCTAATGCTACTTTTGCAATCGGGTGTAGACGCTGAATTAATGAAGAAAGGTTTATATTTATCATAGCCATTTTATTCTTTAGAGGAAAAGAGGTAGCGGCTATTATACTAAAAGTAATTGCGTTCTTTTTTTATCAAGATATTTTGACTATCGTTTGTTGGTTATTTTTAATGATTATTGTGACATTAATGTTTGTGGTTATTTTAATGGCGTTGTTATTCTAAATTAATTGATAGTAAAAGTGTCGGATTTATTAGTTTTAATGACTTTATTTACACGGTTTTATATGGTTATTTTCACTTTTTAAAGTTAGAACAATTTATTATTATCTTAATCCAACTTTTTGGTTTTTTATCCAATAAATTGTACTCAAGATATTAGTGAATAATGTCTTAATTTGATTAAGTCGTTGTTTTTGCTGTGTTTTTAAAGTTGGCACGGACTTTGATTATACCAAGTAGTCGCGGTGATAAGCGATTTGGTGATTTAAACAAAACAGATTTTAGAAAAGGAAATAGCGATGCCAACTCCAGCATATATGTCTATCCAAGGTGAGACTCAAGGCCATATTACTAAAGATACTTACTCTGCAGATTCAGTAGGTAACACATGGCAAGAAGCTCACGTTGATGAGTTCCTAGTACAAGAGCTTGATCACGTGCTAACAGTTCCACGTGATCCACAAAGTGGTCAGCCAACGGGTCAACGTGTACACCGTCCACTTGTTGTAACTAAAGTTCAAGATCGCTCATCTCCACTACTATTCAACGCACTAGTATCTGGCGAAAAACTTCCTGAGTGTGTGATCCGCTTCTACCGTACTTCAGTTCAAGGTAAACAAGAGCACTACTACTCAATCAAATTGATTGATGCGCTACTTGTCGATATCCAAACTCGTATGAACCACTGTCAAGACGCAGCAACAGCTGACCGCGTGACAGAAGAAGTGCTTAAGTTCACTTACCGTGCGATCGAAGTAACTCACGAAAACTGTGGTACTGCGGGTAACGACGACTGGCGTGCTCCACGCGAAGCTTAATTGCTCGTCGCGTAAAGATTCAGGGCCAACGATTGTTGGCCCTAATTCGATTATTTGTATCAGGTAAAAGATATGGTGAATGACGTAGAATTTAAATTTGAAGTACCTGGATGTGGGCATGAATTTCGGGTTGAGAGCTTTCATGTTCATGAAGAGTTATCTAAGCCTTTCCACATCAATCTCTCATTACTTTCACTTGATCCAGATATCTCGTTCGATGAGTTAATACGTAAAGCAGGAACGTTGACACTTTACGGACAAGGTGTTGGGGCTGCGCGCGTGTTCAACGGCGTGGTGAATGAAGTTCGTTACTTAGGGACTGGACGTCGTTTTTCTCGTTATCAATTAGTCTTGGTTCCTCAAGCTTGGTTCTTATCTCAGCGCCAAGATTGTCGTATTTTCCAGCAAAAGTCAGCGCAAGACATCATCACAGAAGTACTCGATGATGGGGCAGTCACCGATTACCGATTTGAAGTGTCGGGTACTTATCCTCCAAAAGAATACGTTCTGCAATACCGTGAGTCTGACTTGCACTTCGTGCAGCGTATGATGGCTGAACACGGTATGTGGTATTACTTTGACCATAGCGATTCAAATCATACGATGGTCATTGTCGACAGTAATGACGCGATTGCACCTTTGATAAGCTCGCCACTAAATGCTTCTTACATTGGGCCGATTGTTTATCATGCCGATGGTGGCGGTGTTGCCGATCGCGAACATATCTCTGATCTCGAGTTAGTTAACCGCGTTAGAACGGGACAGGTTACGTACACAGATTACAACTACGAACACCCTAAAATTCCACAAGAGATGACACAGGCTGGCGAGCTAGACCAAGATCTCAAGCAGTTTGATTATCCTGGACGATACGTTGACCCGCTGATGGGTCAGGTGAGAACCACGGAGTGGATGTCGGAACACATAGTCGATAATCAACAAGTGGAAGCAACGAGTGACGTAATGCGCTTAGCATCTGGTTACAGCTTTAACGTCAGTGACCACCCGCGTTCTGAGATTAACCGCGATTACCTCATGTTGTCTGTAATGCACACAGGTCAAGATCCGCAAGTGCATGAAGATGAAGCGAGTGGTATGCCAACCACTTACTACAACCAGTTCTCGTGTATTCCACGTGATGTGGTGTTTAAAGCGCCTAAACTAGCGGCACCAGTAGTGGATGGCCCTCAAACGGCGGTCGTTGTAGGACCAGAAGGTGAAGAGATTTACACCGACAAGCTTGGTCGAGTGAAAGTACAGTTCCATTGGGATCGCTACGGTGATAACAACGAGCATTCAAGCTGTTGGATTCGTGTAAGCCAATCCATGGCGGCGCCAACATGGGGCGCAGTTTATTTGCCGCGTATTGGCCACGAAGTCGTAGTAACTTTCCTTGAGGGGGACCCAGATCGTCCGTTAGTTACGGGCGCAGTTTACAACGGTTTGCATTTCCCACCGTACTCTTTGCCAGAAAACAAAACTCGTACCACGTTCCGCACGCAAACGCACAAAGGAACAGGTTACAACGAGTTGAGTTTTGAAGACGAAGCGAACCAAGAAGAAGTCTATATTCACGCTCAAAAAGACATGTCGACCAAGGTGCTCAACAACCGTTACCGTGATATCGGTCAAGATGAATTCTTGAAGGTTGCACGTCACCAAACGAATGAAGTTCATGGTGACCATAAAGAAACCATTCATGGGCATAAAACGACACAGGTAAACAGTACGTTTACGGAGACAGTCGAGCAAGACGTTACCGTTACATACAACGCGAACGAAGCCCAGTATGTGAAAAACAATTCTGACTTAGAAATTGGTGATAACCGTACGACTAAGATCGGTAAAAATGATGACTTAGATATTGGCGAAAACAGTAACCTTACTATCGGTGCGTCTAAGAGTTCAGATATTGGTGCGGATGATAACCAGACGGTTGGTGGCAACTTAACGGTATCAGTGAAAGGGAACACCGCTTATAAAGCTGATGGTGCAACGCAAATTATCAGTGGCGACAAGATTGTATTGAAAACGGGTGGTTCCTCTTTAGTGATGAACAGTGATGGTTCAATAAAGTTATCAGGCTCGGCTATTACGATCGAAGGCAGTGACAAAGTCGTCGTGAAAGGTGGCAACGTAGTGGTTAACTAACAATGGAAAAACAACCTCTTACAACAGAAGTAATATCAGAGCAGCAAGCCGAATCAACGGCTTGCTTTTCGCGTTTTGGAAGAATAGTGGCTATCAATGAGTCTACGGGCAGTGTGCGAGTTGATTTTGATGGTAACCCATTTAAGCAGCCACTCACTGCGAGACTAGGACGTGGCTTTCGTCGTTCTGAGCTGCAAATGGCTATCGATAATCGATTAAGTTGTCGAGTTGAATTTTTGAACGACGACTTAAGCTTGCCTCTTGTGACGGACATTTTCTTCTCCATTCTGGATGACTCTGACGAGTTTGTATTGCGAGCGAAGAAGATGGTTATCGAGACAGAACAAGAGTTGGTAGTCAAAAGTGGTGAGACAGAAACTCGCTATAGCGGGCGCGATGGACGAATTACCACTAAAGCAAAGTACGTCACTTCTCAAGCAGAAAAAGCACAAAAAATTCAAGGCGGAACGATCGCAATTAACTAATTACCTCGCGTTAGCTAATGGTTTTGTGTTAACAAGTCACGCCGAGTGAGCTAATTACTTCGAGTTAACTAATTGCAATCGCGTTATGGCACGCTAATAACGGATAACTAGATGCGACAAAGAATCGGTGTCGAGCACCTAAAGGCACCCATAACCAATCAAGAAGTCGAAGGCGCGTTAGCAAAAGCTGATCGCGCTGTGAATGACCTTTCCCAGTTGCCAGTAACATGGCTGGATTTCTGTAATGAAAAGCTGTCCATTGCTTCTGAAAGTATCGGGTTTTTAATCAGGCAGCGAGTTCAAATTCACAAAAGGGGGTATCCAAGTCGTGAGTTGGCGTATCTCAAGCTGATTGAACGCCAAATTGAAGAACTGAAGCAGGTGTACTTGTCGTTTTATCGCTTAGCACCGGGGTTGATTCATCAATTAAGAAGCAAAGAGCCAGAAATCTACAGCTGGCTGATGCTACAAGGCGAGTTGGGCTTAGAGTTGGATAACCTTTTGTGCGGCTTGAGTTTACTCGAAGATATTGACGTTAAAACCGCAATGGTCATCGCCGTACAATCTCCGGTTGAATCTATGGATAGCACGCTTTCGGAGCTTATTGAGGGTAATGCGACATCCGGTGCGTTTTACTTTGAATGCTTACGTGTACGTCAAACATTAAGTGTTTCTCTCATCAAGCGTTGGAACAAAGCCAGTATCATTAGCTCTCATGTTGCTTTGCCACTGCTCGCTTTACAAGACGTGAAAGAGGGGATTGATTGGCTCAATGACAATGCAGGCAGCGAACAATATCTATTTGAACGTTTGATTACCAAACGTGACAGAGGCACTTGGTTCCGTCAGTGCTTTGGCATCGAACCAAATAGATTACCATCAGCGCAAGTGCTCACTTACGCCAAGTTGCTTGAGTTAAAAGAGTTTGAGGCGTTTGATATCTCTTCTTCATTAGCACCTGTTGATTTTGCGCTGAGTGGTGATTGGAAACTGGTGCCCCAAATCATCGAGCACTTGGAAAGCCTGGAGGAAGCTGAAGCTGAGGGTGAAATTTGGCTTCAAGCCTTGTATGTCGTCTACGGAAAGCTTCTTCCTCTGACTCCGCAAGATGTTGGTGTCGAGTATGAATGGGAAGAGATCGTCGATCTGCTCAATGAGTGGGTGGAAGATGAAAAATATATCCAAAATCTACCAAGCCGCTTGGGTTACGCATTGAGCTTCGAGTCTACGTTAGCTGCGATGCAAGATTCTAACGTTGATGTGCTGTTCCGCGACTGGCTATGGCGCCAAATCTGTATTCAATCCAGAGCCTACGTGCCTTGGGATATGGCAATGCCGATTCATCAACAAGACTGGAACTTTAACAATTTAAAGGCCGCACCTTCTGCGAGCGAACGATTCAACTTAAGGAATAGCAATGCAGTTATGGGATATTGAGGCGCACCCTGAGCTATCACTTAAAGGTCGTTTTCAACGTGACGAAAACGGCGATGAAGTGTGGGTTGTGGTCGCCAAACGCACATGGCAATTCGATGGTGTGGTTTGGCACGAATTAGGTGAAAGTGAAATCTTCGATGATCCCCAATATTTGGGCGAAGAAGGCTTCTCTGCGATGAAAGTTGACCACGAATTCGCGTATACCAAAGACAATACAGATGTACTTGTTTACGGTAAAGCGCGCAGTTACGCGAAAAAGCCAGTGACATACCAAGAGTGTCGCGTGTTGATTGATGGTCATATCGATAAGACTCTCGCTATTCACGGGGAACGCGTATGGGTTGAGCATGCTGGCAGTATCACGCTGAGCAATCCAGTCCCATTTATTGAAAAAGACATTGATTACACTTGCGCGGTAGGCGGTGATTTACGTAACCGAATAGGTGGTGGGGTTGCCGACTCCAACAAAGAATTGCTTGAACAGAAAGTACCCTCGATTTTTTATCCCCGAGAGGACTGGAGTGCCGCCGCGAAAAAACTACGCGTTGCGGGGTTCGGGCCAGTGCCTCCGTTCTTTGAGTCGCGCCAGAAGCTGGCCGGCACGTTCGATGACGATTGGATTGAGAATCGCAAGCCAATGTTGCCACTCGATTTTGATAAGCGGTTCTTCCAAAGCGCGCCTATTGATCAACAGTGCAAAGGCTTCCTTCGTGGGGGGGAGCGTTTGATGATGAGTGGCTTTTGTCATGATGACACGCTTTCATTTCGAATTCCTAAAGAAAAATACCGTGCGATCGCGACGTTCAAAGATCAAAGTTATCAAGCTGATATGGCGATGTACACCTTATTCGTTGATGCAGAAAAGACAACTATATCAATCAGTTACACCGCTGCGTTTCCTTGTCAGGGCAAGGAGCATTTGTTGGTGTCGACATCCATCACTAAGTTGGAAGAGGTAAGCGAGCATGCATAATTCAACAGGCCGTTACGTGCTAGGGATGGAAGTGATGACGCCAACCGGTATGAATTTAGATATTGCTAGTGCAGTTTCGTATGCTGACTTAGGAAGATTCGACCAATGTGTAGGGGATGATGGTATCGAGCGTTTTACTTACGCCAAAATCGAATACACCAAAGAAAGTGAGCAGTTTGAGAAAACGTGTGAGTTAATCACCCACTTGCTTGATTCATTGTTAGCACAGTTACCACGTTCATTGAGACCAATACCTTTGCTTATAGCGGTGCCTGCGTCTGTTTCACTAGTAAAGGTGCAAGAATGGCTTGGTGAAAGTAACTATGCTGAATTTCTCTCTGTGGTGAATGCTGTTCATGCCAGTGGGCCTAGTTTCGTTCTCCAGGCCATGAAATCATTGGATAAATATGATGCTATGATGTGTATCAGTGTCGATTCCTTGGTGAGTTCGATGCAAACACTCATCGACGATACGATGGTAATGAGTACCAATAATCCATGGGGCGTTATTCCGAGTGAGGGTGGGGCGGGTTTAATTCTTTGTCGAAGAAATACCGTAGAAACATTGAAACTTAAGCCTCAAGCGCAGCTTGGCTACATTGATACGGAATTAAACACTTCAGACCGAAGAGGCATGTTTCGACTTGTTCAACGTGCGAGTAAAAAGCTCGATTCATTTGGTGAAGTGTATTCCGATATGACGAACCTGCGCATGCATTCGGAAGATTACGGTTTTGCTCTGGGGGCGAAAGCAGAACGATTCACGAACCCAGAACAACCGCAGCTTATCAATGAGTTGTGGGGCACGATGGGCAGTTGTTCTTCTCTCGCTTTAATTGCCTTTGCGGTCAGAGAGCACCACTTTAAGCAACCAACTACGTTGTTAATGTTCGACTTTCATGGTGACAAAGGAGTTCTCCAATTACTGCAATGTTAGTGGGCACTCATCGATCAAATGGCAATGAAAATATACTCATATTATTAGGTTGAAGTTTGTAACACGAAAAAGCGTATAACTCATGCAGTGAAAGCGTAAGTAAAAAGGTCTAATAAGTTAGTAATAATAACTAAAATAATAGGCTTACTGTTTGTTTTAAATACCAACCTTGATACAAGTACGTTCAAGAAAATATTATTCAACTCTAATAATATTTATTCTATGAAAGAGTACTAAGTGTCTAATAATCAGAGTACAGCCAAAGGATATATCGATCAGTTGGTTGTTAAAGCTATTGAGAAAAAGAAACTGAATGAGCAAAGGCTAGCAGAAAAAAATAAGCCGAAGCTTGAGTACGTGCTTTTTTCACAGTTTGATGTATTAGACAAGCTTCCTTCTAAAAATGGTAAGACAACGGTTTACCATCTTGCAAAAAAAGGGCAGCCAGAGAAGCAAATCTGTTGCAAAGTTATCAATGATGACTCGCCAGAATTTGCGAGCAAAATGTTGATTAACGAAGCGAGCAGGCTGGAGCTTTCTCAACACCCTAGCGTTGCTAACTTTGTAAAAATCGGCAACGAATTCGAACGCCCATATTTGATGTACGAGTGGATCCAAGGTGAATCACTGGCAGAAAAAATGGAGCGTCATTCTTCTAAAGGCTTCCGCCACGACCACATCGCTTGGTTGGTGTATCAACTCGCTGGCGCTCTAGAGTTTATGCATACAAGAGGTATCTGCCATCTAGATATTAAACCATCTAACGTATTAGTGAGTGAAGGCGATTACGTTAAGCTCATTGATTTCGGCGCTGCTCGTTACATTGGAGAGACAGAACCTTACGCAGAAGCAAGCTTGAGCTACGCTTCCCCTCTTTATATAGAAACTGGCATCGCGGAACCGCAAGATGATGTTTACTCTCTCGCTTTGCTCGCTGGACATCTATTTTTAGGCTCAATATTTGGTGATGCTTGGAATAAGCAGTTAAAAGACCGAAAGCGTCCGGCTTTGATCCCGGCTCATATTTGGAAATTGCTGAAAGAAGTCATTAACAAACCAAGAGGGCATGGCTATACCGCTATTTCTTTTGCTCAACAGTTAGCGCGAATCGATACGCAATCAATTAGCTCCAATTCTAACGCACCAATTTTCAGTAGCTTGCGTAACGCGGATTTGCTGCTTACACACTGTAAGCCAAATGATAAAACGGCGTACGGTCGTTTTAAAATATTAGAGGCGAGCTTAGTGCTGAGTGTGCTGGCAACAGCAGGAAGTTATTTATATCAACAGAATAAAGATCAATTGGATGCCATTTTTTCCCAAGGAGTCGCTCCTGTAACTCACGTTATTACGCCCTCTGAAACGGCTTCTTTTTTGGCTCAGCCTCCATGGAAAATCAAAGAAGAATTGTCTCAAGCTACTCAGAGTATTGATATGACAGAAGCTTATCGAACAGCATATCAAGCTCAGCAGTTAAGCCTCTCGAATTTATATGAAGAAAAACAGGCTCAGTTAACGTCGTATCAATCGTTAGCGGATGGCTTACCAATGGCATTAGTCGAGTTACGTAAGGAGCTTGTCACCTTGCGAGAAACCCTTGTTCGTGACGGTGCTCTGTTTCCATATGCGGATGAGGCGTTGACTAAAGTGATGTCTGGATTAAATGTCGCGTCTATCGATTCCATGAAAGTATCTTCCATAGCTGGCAGTCGAGATAAGCAGATTGCTCGCTTAATTTTAGATGGTGAAGCTAAGCTCGCAGAAAATGAAATGAAAGAGGCATGGCTGTTAAACCAGTCACAAGCCTATTTCTACAACCAAATCTTACCAAAGACTGTGATGGAAAATATTAATGACTCCATCGATAAACATGCAGAGGCCCACTTTTACACCAAAGCAATTGAAGAAGCTGAATTAGCCAAAGCCTACTTCGGTAATACGCCAGAACTAGACAAAAAAATAAAGGATTTAATCGTCGCAAGAAGCGAATTTATTTTGTTTAGCACCGTGATGGAGCAATCCGTTTACGACAAACAAAAGCTACATGAATCCCTTGCCGATTTAGAACGGAATGCACCAAGTAAATTTACAGAAATCACGAAAATTCTAGATAGCATGGCGTCGGATGCGATAGAGCAGAGCCATCGATTATCTAAGCCAGCAAATGGCGCAATTGCGGTAGCGCGTGCGTTGAGAGATTACTTGACTGAAGGAGACGTGAATTTTGTCCAACATTGATATCGATCGTCTGCTTAATCCTATTTCTGATGAATCTCCAGTGGGTAACGATGCCCGTTACGAGTTTTGCTATGAAATGATGGAATCCGAAGTGAAGAAATTCGGTTCCTTGTTTGGCGAAACAGTAGATTGGAGCGTAGTAAAAACGCACGCGACTGAAGTTCTAGAGCACCACAGTAAAGACTTAAAAGCCATTTGTTACCTCGTTCGCGCGCTAACAGAAGAGTTTGGTCTGCAAGGCTTTGAACAAGGTCTAAAGCTGCTTAGTGAGGCGTTAAGTCGCTTTGGCGTTGAATTGTATCCTTCCCGAAAGCGGGGTCGAGATGGCGCGGTCGAATGGTTGAACCATCAGTTTAAACTGGTCAGCAGCAAGTTAGCGGAAAGCGCTCAGTCATGGGATTTGGTATCAAACTGCATTTCGACTATTGAAGAAGTGCAGCGTCAATACGACGAGGTTTATCAAGACTCAGAAGCGGATTTCTTTGAGATTCGCACTCAACTCAATGTTTTATCTCAACAAGCGGCGGCTGATGAGCAGAGCGATGATGCAGTCGTTAACGTCGAACAAGCGGCGCCTGCACCAGCTACGCAGCCTGCTGCCGCAGAAACGCCAGCGCAGAGTGAAGTGCAAACCGCACCGGTGAAGGCGGTTCCGCCGGCCCCTAAACCTGCGCCAGTTAAGAAAGCGGTAGCAAAAGAAGTCGATGTCGATACGGACTTCTCTTCGCCGACGGCTTCTAAGCGCACCTTGAGGAAGGTTGCGGAAGTCATGCTTCATGCGAACCCAAGTGATCCGCTGGCTTACCGGATTTATCGTCATCTGACTTGGGATGACATTGATGGTCTACCCGACCACCAAAATAATCAAACGCCTTTGAGCTTGGCAGTGTCGTCCGATCAACAAGCGGAATACCGAGATAAAGCTGACCAAGAAAGCGACATCGACACCATTAAGCGTTTGGAGCGCACATTAACGGATGCGCCGTTTTGGCTGACGGGCCATTACTTCGTGTATTCGATGCTTAATAACTTGGGCTTTGATGATGCAGCGCTTGCTGTGAAACAAGAAGTGACGCGTTTTGTTGAATCGCTAGAGGGCATCGAGCACCTCTCATTTAAGAATTCTATACCATTTGCAGATGAAGCGACCTTGAGCTGGTTATCGACTCAAGATACTACTTCTTCGACTTCTCAACCCGTTGTTCAAACGGTTGTAATTTCGCAGGAAGACTCGCTGCCAATGGAGGATATCACTCTAGAAAATCTAGGGGAATGTGCCGCAGAGCTTGCCCGCAAACTTGAGCTGGATAGCTCGGGACGTGGGCAGTTCATGCTGTATTTACAATTGATAGCAGCTTACCAGTCTGTTGGATTATACCCGTTGTGTTTGCCGTATCTTGAGAAGGGGTGGGAAGTACAAAAAGCGTTTAATCTCGCGAGCTGGGAACCCCACTTATCGTCACAGTTAGAAGACCTAATTCGAAAAACACTCCATCGGTTATTTGGAAGCAAGGATCTTCTACCTGAGAAGTATGAAGAGTGGAAAGCAATTTACGACTAATTAAAGAGTTAGATAAGGAACGAATTATGTCACGTGACGGCTCGGTGGCTCCTAAAGAGCGAATTAATATCCGTTATGTTCCAGCAACTGGCGATACGCAAGAAGACGTAGAGCTGCCGCTAAGCATGATGGTAGTTGGCGACTTTACTGCGCGTGCAGATGAGACACCAATTGAAGAACGTACTCCAATTAACATCGACAAAGACAACTTTAACGAAGTGCTAGAGGGCATGTCTCCAAACGTTAAAGTCAACGTTGAAAACCGTCTTTCTGATGAAGAAGGCGGCCAGATTGGTGTTGATCTGACGTTCCAAAATATGAAGGACTTCTCTCCTGAAGCGATCGCGAAAAGTGTACCTGAACTAAACAGCCTACTTGAGCTTCGCGAAGCCTTGGTTGCACTGAAAGGTCCTCTAGGAAATGTTCCTGCGTTCCGTAAGAAGATCGCATCGGTTCTTCAAGATGAAGAAGCGAGAAAGAAACTGTTGGATGAACTAAGCATTGGCAACGACCAAGACGCGAAAGAAGAGTAAGGGATATCATGTCTGCAGAAGCACAAGCGCCAGAACAAGAAGCAGCCTTAGTGGAATCAGGCTCACTTCTGGATAGCATTCTTAACGAAACACGTTTAAAGCCAAGTGATGAAGGTTTTGACGTTGCAAAACGCGGCGTAGAAGCATTCATCAGTGAGCTACTAAGCAGTTCGAACACAGAGAAAGTCGACCAATCTCTGGTTGATCTGATGATCTCTGAAATCGACCAAAAATTGTCTAAGCAAGTTGATGCAATTCTTCATAACGAAGAAGTTCAAGCGATTGAATCAACGTGGCGTGGCCTTAAGTACCTGGTTGATCACACTGACTTCCGCGAGAACATTCAAATCGAACTGATCTCTGCGAAGAAAGACGAAGTTCTTGATGACTTCGAAGACGCTCCAGAGGTGGTGAAGTCTGGCCTGTACAAGCAAATCTACACACGTGAATACGGGCAGTTCGGTGGTAAACCTGTTGGCGCCGTCATTTGTGATTACGCTATGTCAGCTTCGTCGCCTGACATCAAATTGATGGAATACATGGCTAACGTAGGTGCAATGTCTCACGCACCATTCATCACGTCTGCATCGGCTAAATTCTTTGGCCTAGACAGCTACGAAGAGCTGCCAAACCTAAAAGATCTGAAGTCTGTATTTGAAGGTCCACAGTACGCGAAATGGCGTGGTCTGCGTGAGCACGAAGATGCACGTTACCTAGGTCTATGTACATCTCGCTTTATGCTACGTACGCCTTACTCTGTTGAAGACAACCCAATTAAGGCGTTTGACTACGATGAGCAAGTGACAGACAGCCATGATAACTACCTATGGGGTAACTCAGCGTACGCGATGGCGTCTAAGATCAGTGAATCATTTGCTAAGTACCGTTGGTGTCCGAACATTATTGGCCCTCAAAGCGGTGGTACTGTACAAGATCTACCTGTTTACAACTTTGAAGCTATGGGTCAAATCGAGACTAAGATCCCAACCGAGATCCTGGTTTCTGACCGTCGTGAGTACGAGCTAGCGGAAGAAGGCTTCATTGCGCTAACCATGCGTAAAGGTTCTGACAACGCGGCGTTCTTCTCTGCAAACTCTGTTCAAAAGCCGAAAGTGTTTGCGAATACGCCGGAAGGCAAACAAGCAGAGATGAACTACAAGCTAGGTACTCAGCTTCCTTACATGTTCATTATCAACCGTTTAGCGCACTACATCAAAGTGCTACAGCGTGAGCAAATTGGTTCTTGGAAAGAGCGTTCTGACCTAGAAATCGAATTGAACAAGTGGATTCGTCAATACGTTTCTGACCAAGAGAACCCGCCAGCGGAAGTTCGTGGTCGCCGCCCACTTCGCGCTGCGAAGGTTGAAGTATCAGACGTAGAAGGCGATCCAGGCTGGTACAAAGTATCGATGTCTGTACGTCCTCACTTCAAGTACATGGGCGCAAGCTTCGACTTGTCTCTAGTTGGTAAGCTAGACCAATAACCCATTACTGAAACCATCAAGCAGCCAGTGAAGACTGGCTGCTTTTTTCGTAGGATCGCATATGGAAAAAGGTTACCGTCTTTTAGAGCGGATCGAGCTAGGAGAACCAAAAAACTGCTACGAGAAAGTGGTGTCTCATAAGCATTTGATTGAATCCATTCACTCGCATCTCGCTGACTTGTTGAATACGCATTCCGGCAACGCAATGATCGACAATGAGTATGGTCTGCCAGATTTTAACGACGTACTTTCTAACAACACGAACCTCGTTCGCCATATTCAAAAAAACATCACGTCAACCATAGAACGCTTTGAGCCCCGACTGCTGAATGTCGAGGTTCACTACCGTGAAGACCACCATAATCCATTACAACTCGGCTTTGGTATTCGCGGCGAAGTTTCCCATAACGGCGGTAAAGTCCCAATGTCGATCGATGTCTACATGGGAACCGACGGCCAATTTAACGTTTAGTAGGTGCCACTTGAGTAACAGTAAATACTTTCAAGATGAACTCACGTATTTACGCGAGTCGGGTAGTGAGTTTGCCAAATATCATCCGAAGTTAACTCACTTTCTCTCTGAAGGAACTTTTGATCCAGATGTCGAACGACTGCTGGAAGGTTTTGCTTTTTTGACCGGACGCATCCGCGAAAAGATTGACGATGAACTTCCTGAGCTAACGCAATCTCTGATGACTTTGCTGTGGCCACATTACATGCGTTCGATTCCGTCTTTGTGTATTAGCGAACTAAAACCGCATACCGGAAGTGTTACTGAGAAAACCGTGGTGAAACGTGGTGCGGAAATGGCCAGCGAACAGGTAGAAGGCACGCAGTGTTTGTTCCGTACTTGTTATGACGTCAATCTATACCCAGTTACGATTACTAACATCGAACAAACTAACAGCCGCACCAGTTCGATGATTGATGTGACGTTATCGACGGAGCATGGCCTGGAACTGTCTCGTATCGGTTTAGATACGTTGCGTTTGCACCTGCATGGTGAGATTCATATTACTCGCACTGTCTTCTTATGGCTGTTCCGTTATCTAGATTACGTCGAGTTGGATGTTGGTGGCGGCTACAAACATCGTTTAGGGCCAGAATACGTTAAGCCAGTCGGGCATGAAGAGGACGAGGCGCTGCTGCCTTACAGCAAAAATTCCTTTGCAGGCTACCGTTTGCTGCAAGAATTCTTCTCTTTGCCAGATAAGTTCATGTTCTTCGACATTAAAGGCTTAGAGTGGCTAAAAGGCATTCCACAGCGCAGCACGGTCAAAATCAAATTCCACTTTAAGCGTGCTTTGCCTTCAGAGGTGGTGCTTAAAGATAAACACTTAAGGTTGCACTGCACACCTGCCGTTAACTTGTTTGAAAAAGACGGCGATCCAATCCGTTTAGAGCATCGACGAAACGAGTACAAGGTGCGTCCACAAAGTAACACTCAGGAGCATTACGAGGTTTATTCCATTGAGCAAGTGGAGAGCTGGAGTAAAGACGAGCGTCGCCGAAAACCACTGATTGAATTTGAATCGTTTGAGCACCAAATCAACCAGCGTGATAAGCGAGAGTTCTACAAATCCAAAGTGGGCGAGCGAGTAAGTGGGAGAGGGTTAGAGCGCTATATCTCATTCCATACTCACAATGGTGACATTGCGGATTTAGGGACTGAAACAGTATTGATGAAACTGCAATGCAGTAACGCGGACTTAGCGGAGCGCCTGTCAGTAGGAGATATCACGTACGCGACGCACAAGTCGCCAACGTATGCGACGTTTAAAAACATTACTAAGCCAACACAGTCAGTAAGTCCTCAGGTTAATGGTGAACTTCAATGGCAGTTGATTGCCAACATGTCGCTCAACTACTTGTCTTTGGCCAATATCGATGTGTTGAAAGTGTTGCTCTCGACTTACGACTTCCACTCTCGAGTCGATAGACAAGCCCACCGCGCGTCGATTCATCGACTTGATGGCATTATTTCTTCAGAGATGAAACCAATCGATCGCGTATTTCGTGGTGTATCTGTGCGTGGTAACCAATTCAAGCTCGTGACGGACTCTAAGTTCTTCGTAAATGAAGGCGATATGTTCCTTATGGCCACGGTATTGAATGAATTTATCCGTTTATATTCGAGTGTGAACTCCTTTACCGAACTAGAGGTGTTCGATGAAGCGACGGGCGAGGTTTACAACTGGGCAAGCCTAATCGGGCAGCAGACGATACTATGATTAACACACTTTCTGATAAGTCGAATGAGTTTAGTTTCTACCAAGCGGTGTTGCTGTTAGAGAAACACTACCAGCTGGAGCCAAACTCAAATTTTGTTGCCGTGGGCGAGAACAAATACTTCCATCAAGAGCGAATTGAGTTCAGCGTGTCGCCAAACCTGTCCTTTCCAAAGAGTGATATGGACTTTATTACTCATATGGAAAGAAACGGACAGCAATATTCACGTATTGAGACGAACTTTCTTGGCTTGCATGGTTCAAGCTCGCCCCTACCTGCGTCTTACACTGAGAAACTCGTCGGTCGTGATCCCGATGATAACCCAGTGAAGGATTTCTTCGACTTTTTCCACAACCGCTATACAAGCTTACTGTATCGTGTTTGGAAGAAATACCGATATCACGTGCAGTACAAAAGCGGGGCAAGCGATGCTTTTTCTGGGCGCATACTGCATTTGGCTGGTCTTTCTAGCGTTATGCAAGATTGTGAAGTAGCGGAGTTAGATCGAGCGAAGGTTCTGTCTTACGTGAACCAGTTATCTACGCGTACACGTTCACCTAAGCTTATTTCCGGTATTGTTTCGCACTACTTTTCACTGCCGAATGTGCGAATCGAAGAATGGGTTTATAGACGCGTAGAAATCGCTGAAAGCCAGCGTAACAAACTCAATCGTTCCAATTGTATATTGGGGCAAAGCTTACACTTGGGACAAAGCATTGCGGATTTGAACGGCAAGTTTAACTTGTGTATCGACAACATTGATTTTGAAACGTTTAAGCAGTTTTCCTACGATGGTGAGTTACATAAGACGCTGGTGGGCTTGATGCGCTTTATTCTGCGTGACCCAATGTCGTGGGACCTAAAGTTGACAGTTAACCTAGACAGTATTCCAGAAAACAAACTGGGTAATGGAGAAGGGAACCAACTAGGTCAAACGTTCTGGCTAGGCAACCCAGGGGATAAAGACGCCAAAATTCGACTTATCGGAAGCATATAAGAAAGCCGCTCAACGAGCGGCCCTTTATGTTTTCCTCAAAGAGGTCAGAAAAGCTTAACGACTGATCGGCTGATGCAGTACAACGGTAGTATCAAGCCTTTGAATGCCGTTAAATGATTCAATTTCATTACAAAGATGATGAATAGACTGCAGGTCGGGCGCTTCAATTAGGGCAATAATATCAAAGTTGCCACCAACAACGCTCGTTAAGCGAACCTCAGGGATTTCTTTAAGTGCATTCGTTACATCATTCTTCTTACCCTTTTCACAAGAGATCAGTAGATAACTAGCGGCTTTTCGCCCTTCATTTTCTACGCGAATCTGTGCGGTATAGCCTTTGATAATACCGGTCTTTTCTAAACGATTAATTCTTTCTGCTACTGCTGTTCGAGACAAACCAATGTTTCGGGATAGATTCGCAATCGACTCTCGCCCATTCGACAATAGACTTGAAAGTATTTTTCGATCTAATTTATCTAAACCTTGTAAAGTCATGTTTGAAATCATGTGTTCTGCCTATTTTGTTTTTATATTGTTATTAAATCGACTCTGGGAGTGTAAAGTTATACAGCTCAGCAAGAGTGAATGGGTTTTTCTGTGTCAACGGAGTGATGCGTAAGCTCAAGTCCCTCCCTGACACTTTTATGTCACTGACAAAGCTGCCGTTATGAGTGTTTGTCAAGGTCGAGTCACCTAGCAATCTGTATATCGCCCATTGACCACTCTTATTTAAAACGTGCTGTCTGCCTTCATCGGTTACATCCTGGAGTGTGATACTAATATTGAAGTCACCATTTTGCGGAGGCCATGCCATTTCACGAATGCGGCTTGGACCGTGGTAGTAACTTATATTGGTATCTGCAATTTTTAAGCTCGCTCTAATCGCACTAGAATCAAGATCGAGTACTCTTGCACTAAACGGAATATGAACGCGGTTAGTGCTTTTATTAATTAATGTGTCTCGAATAACGTTATAGTTACGCAGTTGCACTAACAGAGCCGGAGAGATTGGCATCGTCTCGCCATCCACCTGTTTTGGCGTCCACAAATTGGTATCGTAGAACGGTGCAAAATTTTTCTGAATAAATGTGTCTAACAAGCCACCAGAAGCAAACAGTAATTCAAAATCTTCAATTGAGATTTCCTCGGTCGCTGTTAGATCAAATGGGTATCGTCCTAGCCCTATCTCTTTAAACTTGGTGTAAATCTCGCTGTACCATTGGGTTTGAATGCCTTTAGCGGACTCTTTAATCATGACTGACCAGCTTTGTTGAACCACATCTAACAACCAGCTACGAACGGGTTCCGGTGATTTTTGGGCAATCTGTTTAAGTTTTATTAATGGATCAGCTTCACTGCTGTTCATTCGATGCTGAGCTGCCGCTAGCGCCGCCATTTGCGGGTCAGGTGCATCAGCAATGTCTTTCATATACGTGCGAACACGGCTTAGCGCAGTTACGGTCTCATCCCAAGGAGTAGGGGAGTTTGGTGTTTCACTGACCTGAAGTTGGTTTAATAAGTGAAAAGCTTGTTCAACACGTTTCATCAACAAGTAATCAGGCTTAACTACTTCCTCTACTGCGTCTGATGCGGAGTCTGCCGCTGCCACGAGTTTCGGGTCTAGCTTTGAAATCAGAGCATTTTTTTCACCAACGGGTGAAAATTGTGTGTTGGCATAGACCTGCTTCAGTACGGTTGTCATTGGTGAAGAAGGGCCCGAGATTAAGTCTATCGCGTTCGTTAGATCGCCGACATTGTCATAGTTCTGGACTTTTAGTTCACTCAGCGCATTGCGCCAATTACTGATGTAGTCGTCAGTATATTTTTTACGTACTTCCTCTTTGAAGGCTTCTTGTTCATCACTAGTAGGAATAACGTGTTGTGACAGACCTAAAACCCAGTTGTCACTGATGACTTGTTGTGACATTAGGTCCACGCGTGGTCGATAAAAAGTGCTAAAGCCAGTGGAGGTATAGATCTTATCTACGATCAAGCGTTCACTATCGATTGGTGTGTTGAATACATTGCTAAACTCGAAACCCACAGCTCGTTGCAGATCTAGGGTTCCTAAATCAATCGAATTTGCTTCGTTTAAAATACCTGCATAAACGAGATCAACATTCGAATTTGCTAGCAGTGAGCGACGTGTTGCGCGAACAAGATCCATATTGATATCAATTGGATCAAACTGTGTGCGAAAGTAAGCGTCCAAATAGCGCATCGCCTGATTGACGACGTCACTTTGGTTGCTTAAATCGTTCATCATTTGGAGAGTTTGATGACGCAAAAAACGGATATCACGCTTTGTTGGATCGTTTAGCATTAGATACCCCTTCAATAGAGGTAAAGCGCGTGTAAAAGTGTTTTGATTTTGTGTCAGTTGTAGACGGTAACCTTTCTCAATGAGAGGTATCAACTGTTGAGCAACGTCCTTAAGTAATGCTTCGTAAGCGATGCGAGTGCTTTGATCCAAACGGCTAATGTTGAGCGGTAATATCTCTTCATCCAAAGCCTTAGAACCTTTAAGCCACGCCCCATAAGAAGGCTCTATTGCTTTCGTCGCCTTCGCTAAAAGCTCATTGAATTTTGCATCTTGCTCCACTTGTGATTTGTCATCGATACTCAAGAGTTGATTCATCACATGTAAGTTACTGTCTAATGTCGTGAAAAAGAAGTAACTGCCCCCAGTAAGCAGGATAATAGAGCCGAGTATTGCCAAACGGCTTTGTCTCTGAATTAGACGAAGATACGTCTTGTTTTCGCCCGCAAAGTCGCTTTCCGGCAATATTTGTGAATCAATCAGAAAGCGAGAGAAATAAGGCGTTTCTGTTAACTGAGTATGCTCTGACGCGATAATAGGTAAGTTGAAGTAATTACTACAACTTTTTGCAAGTAAATTGTACTTGCGACCGCCTTGCAGACTCGAACTAAAGAAAATCTCACGGATGTCTAGTGAATAGACACCGTTGTTAACATCACATAGACTCTCAAGCACATAGCTGACCTCAGACTGACATAGCTCAAACTGCTTAGGGAAAGCGAGTATTGCTTGTTTCTCATCAATGTCCGTTGAATTAGCGGATGCATCTAGCGCATTACTTTCAAGCACTCTCACTAGATTTCGATAGCTATCGCGGTAGTACTCTGCAAATACACCTTTGGCTTCTTTTAGTGGGATAGAGAGGAACTCAACACGTGTCTTGAGAGAGCTAAAGTGCATGTATTCTTTAAAGCCATCTAACTTGTCTAGCTTTGACATAATCAAATAGATTGGCAATGCTGAAGACGTTTTAGAGTTGATGGTACTCAAGCGCGCCAATAACGACGAAATGGTGTACTCTTTTTGTTCTGGCTCAGAGACGATCATGAACTCGAAATCGGTGAAGAATAGACAGCCTGAAAATGGCTTTCGAGGTCGATGATGAATAACTTCTTCAATGAACGTATTCCATAAAGAAGCATCACTGCTTGATACTTCCTGGAACACTAAGCGTTGGTCTGGTTTGATGTATACAGCGCTGTCAGATTCGTACCATTCAAAAAAGTCATTCTTAGCGGTCCTAGTGCGATCCATCGGTTTAATTGCACTAGAATTAAATAAAAATTGACGTCGCCCTGACCCTTTATTACCAAGCATCAGGTAAATTGGTTTCTTACCTGAGTTAGCAAGAAGAGGCTGGATAACCATAGAAAGTGCTTCTTCCTCGGTTTCCAAATGTTGAGCTTTAGCGTTGTTCTTTTTCTTCAACCATAATGTGAATTGAAAAGTGACGTAAACAATGGCGATAGCACCAAGGGTCAGCCAAAGATAAAGTTGATCGATTTCGTCAAGAAAAAGCAGATAAATAGTGGTGATAATTGCAGCCACTAAAAACATCAATATAGTAGAAATCACCACTGGATTTCTAAACAGTTTTTGTTTGAACATAAGCCTAAAACTTCTTTAATTGTATTGTTATTTATTGTCAGTTTTTTCAGCTTGTAGCTGACTCAATTTATATAGGTAGATGTTCAGTAAAAGGGTTGCGCGGTCAATTTCCTTTTGCTGTGAATACTTTTCAGCGTATTCAATACGACCTAAAAGCGGGAATAACGAGTTACTGTATTCGTACGCCTTTTCAGAGTTCTTATCTACATTCTGTCTAGCTACGTTGGCAAACACCGTTCTTGCGTCTGAGAATCGCTTATAAACATCCATAAACTGGTCTTCTAAATGGGCGCTCTGTGTCAAAAAGTTTTGACGTAGCTGCTGTGCAGAAGACGAATCCGGATAGATTGCGATTAATTCATTGGTCAAGCTATCGAGCTCGCTGACGTTACTTACTTTTGCCGAGTCTAAAAACCAGTTATTCATCATAATATCGACACGATTAATGGCCTGCGTTTTCAATGACTGAGCATATTTTTTATTTTCGTAATCTAACGAGGCGACCAAATTTACAAGTTCATTAAGTGAAGCTTGATTAATTTTTTGTTCCAATGTTCGATAACGTTGTTGCTCGTACATGAAATGTGAACATATCGCAGTAACAATCAAACCAATAACGAAGTAGATCATAAATCGACCAGACTTTGCCGGTGATGCTTTCTCTTGGCTATTTAGGTTGGGTGATGACACCGGTGCCGGAGAGGGAGACACATTCACTTTAATTTCAGGTGCCTTCTGCGTTGTTGCAGAAGCGCTAGTGTTGGCTTGTTTTTTCTCGCGTAACTCAGCCGCAATCTGTTGTTCTTTTATCTGCTCAATCCATTGATTCAAAATACGGCGAATGCGACCTAATGACGGCGCTTCAATACCGTAATGAAGACGAAGCTCTTCCTCAATCCTCAAGCATAATTGATGTGCTGCCTCTATCAATGGAAGCTCTTCTGGTAACGCTCGATGCTTATTAATTCGTTTTTCAGTATGCTCTACCATCCATTCAATAGCGCTCATTCGTGCCTTTGACTTTGAATGCTCTGGATACGCGTTGAACCAATATACGACACACACATCAAGTATTGAGTTTAACCCTTCAACAAGGCCTCTTAAGCCGTCGTTATAGGTTGACGCAACGGTAAAGTAACAGCAACAACGTAGGTCTTTCGCTTGGGTACTCAAGATCTTTTTTGAGAGTGTTTGAACCGTTTTCCACGAGACTCTCCCTGTGACTTTATTCAGGTTGTTTATTTGACGTTTAATTTCGTCAAAATCCTCAGAACCATTAGGATTAGAGCCGCTTGGGTTATTTTCATCGATTGGTCTTCGAGCGAAGTCGGTAAAAAACATAAAGAAAGTTCCAACTGATCATATAGAAGTATTAAGTTATATAGGATTTCACTACTGTTATATTAAATTATAAGCAGTGCACATCTGCCGCAATTCTATAGACAAAATAAGCGGATTAGATAATAAAAATTCATTAAAAGAAATTAAATTACTTTTAGTGTGATCTTTGTTCATAATATTAATATCAATAGTTAAGTCTATTTATAAGAAGAAACTTATATATGAAGATGAGAACGTTGATTAAAAAGTAACTAAATTGTTATCGGAGATTACGTTTTGTTCAATTAGCAATCAAATTCTGTTACTTCTATTTAAATAGAAAGATTTACTGTCTCGTCACTTAATCTGTAGTCGGTTCTTTAGTTTTTGTTTGTAGGTAAAACAACCAACCTGATAGTTGAAATGTATTAAATTATAGGTGTTTTTTTAGGCTTATTGAAAAAGAGAATATAATTGATATCTTTCGCTTCTAAGTAGAATATCGGTTTTCCTAGAGGGACGAAATGCTAAAACCAAGTCAAATTGGGCTGATTTCAGCCATGTGTCTATTTTCTTCTGTTGCAATGGCAAAAGGGGAGCGATATGGACTCTCTACCAGTATGTTGACTATCGATAGCATTAAATACGATGAAGGTAAAAGTGGTGAGCAGGATACGCTTAGGTTCGGCTTGGTTCATACTCGTCCTATTGATGAAAACAATAACCGTTGGCGTTGGTGGTTAGGGCTAAACTATCTAGCAGAAGATATTGAAGCGCCAGCAAACGGCTTATATCAAGAAGCGACGAACTATGAACTTCGTGTTGTTCCTCAATATGCGTTGACTTCTTGGAGTGTTTTCACGCCATATGTTGGTGCGGGCTTGTCTGTCGGTTACTCGCAATATTCTAATCGCTGGCAAGTAGACCAAGAGGGCTATCGTTATGAGAGTGTTGAAGACATCGACCAGTTTGAGTTAGGTGCGGTTGTGACCCTTGGTACTGCTATAAAGTTAGGCAGTAATCCTGACGCCCATATACAAATTATCCCGCAGGCCTCTTATATCCTTCCGGTTGTAAATGATGGAATTGGTGGGCTTGAACTATCAGTTTCTTTGCTCTTTTGAGGTTCGTAAATGTACTCAAATCAGCTAGTTTTATTTATCTCAAAGTGTCCAGAGGAATACACCGGTGCAAAGCATATTGAAATGCCTGAAAGTGGTGGTTCGATAGGTCGTTCCCCAAGCTGTAGCGTGTATTTAGCCGATCACAACCGCTTTATCTCGGGCACTCATTGTTTGCTCAGCGTGTATGGAGATACCTACTATATAAGTGACGTATCAACTAACGGCACAATGGTAAATGGGAATAAAATACTGAAAAATCAACCCGTTGCGATAGTTGATGGCGACATCATTTCTTTAGGGCAATATGAGATTGGTGTTTCTCTTGAGCACGTTACCTCAACACTAGACATCGCCGCTGATATTGCTCCTGAGCGAGTATCTAGCGATCCTCTGGTTAGTCTAGGAGATGCGGTTGTCGAAGAGGAAGAAAAAGTCGGTGCCTTAGAAGATTTGTTTATGGAGACTAAACAGGATGACATTGATTGTCATGATCCTGTTGCTCACCTTAACTTTTCGATGCAGCGAGATGACGATTACTTAATTCGTGATAATGAGCGTACAGAATCTGAACAACCTAGAACCGTGGAAAGCACGCGTCAGGTGGTCGATGACAGTTTCAGCATATATTCCGAATTCGATCAGCCAAGCCTAATCCCTGAAGACTGGATGGCTGCGGAAACCAAGAGTAACGCATCAGTCAATGATGCATTAGCGCCAGAAAACGGTAAGGCACATAGAGCCGATATTGCCTCAGCTGAGGTGATGCAACCTGGCACGGTAGCCCCAGATAGCACGATTCAAAGACAACATCGTACGCATAATGTTACTGAGATGGTCGTAGAACAGGCTAATACAGGGTCAAAATGGGAAGAGATGACCCAATCTTTTACGCCTTCTCCTAACACTAATCAGCAACTTCAAATACCTACGGCACAGCATGCGATAAACAGTACGACGAAAGCACAAGTCGATACTGATGCGGCCGTTTGCTCTCAAGATATAGCGCAAGCGTTTTTTGATGGTTTGGGTATTCGAAATCCAGAGTTGATGACAAACGAGGCGCAGTTATTCAAGCAAATGGGCACTTGCTTGCGTTTATGTATTGATAACCTACAGAAAGAGTTGCACGAAGTGGAATCGTTAAAAGATGAGCAGAGTGCGAGTGAGGCTAACTCGAACATTGCAGAGCTAATGCTCACTTTGAATAGTCAGCAATTACTGGCTCCAAATGAACTGGTTGAACAAATGCTCGATGAGCTGAACGACCACCAAGTGATGTTTAACAAAGCACTGAATGAGCTCGTTTTAGAACAGTCTGAAACGAACGATCCCGTAGCATTTGCTAACAGGGTCGCTAGCCAGTCTTTGTTCTCAACTAAGTCAAAGCTGTGGGCCGAATACCTAGATTTCTACACTAATAATCGTCGCCTGCTTAATGAAACATCCTTAAAAGGGCTGATTAAGAAAAACTATAACAAAGTGATTAAGGGAAACCATGCGTAGTATCGCCGTATTACTCGGATTTGCCATGTTGTCCGGTTGTTCCATGTGGGATCAATTTAAAGAGTCCACTGGTATCACACCCGAAACTTCGTCGATTGAATTGGTTATTGAGGCATCACCTGTACTCAATGTGAGAAATGGGGGCCAGTCATCTCCAGTTATTCTCCGTCTTCACGAATTAAGTTCGCCAGTATTGTTCCGAAGCTTAGATTTCTTTGCGCTGTTTGAAAACGATAAAGCGTCGTTGGGTGATGAGTACATTAAACGTTACGAATATCAAATACAGCCAGGTGGAAAAGTTCATGAAATGCTAACGCTAGACCCTGACACTCGTGCCGTCGGTTTTTCAGTGGCTTTTCGTGATATTGATGGTTCGTCATGGCGAAAAGTGGAAGTTATTGAAGAGAAGAGCGAGTACTACATCAAGCTCAAGTTAGAGGGCAGTGAGTTAATTTCTGATAACACTCGCGGCATTGAACAGGTTTACTTTTAAGGGATAGAAACATGTCTTTATACAATCCAGTTGTTTGGCAAGATGGAATGTTCATGAAGCCGCAGCATTTTCAACAACTCGATCGTTCGCAAAGTAAACTATCGAGCCTACTGAGTGCCAATGCATCGCCTTTGCATTGGGGAATTAAACGTTTAGAAATCAACTCTCAGTTACTAGCACTGGGTAAAATCGGTATTACTCGTGCTGAAGGTATTTTACAAGACCGGACACCATTTGAGCTTCCGTTGCTTGCCGAGCTGCCTGAAGTGAAAGATGTAGATCCTTCGATTGCCGATAAAGTCGTTTATTTGTGCTGTCCGTTACCATCGGAACGTTCTGAGTTGTTTGGTACCAAAAAAGACGGTGCGCGCTATACGATGGAATCTCAAGAAGCGGTTGACGCTTGTTATGATTCGGAAGACATGGCAAATATCGTCGTCGGTAAGCTTAACTTTTGCTTAATGTACGATCATGAAGATAAGAGTGCTTACACGTCTATTCCGATCTTAAAGATCTCAGAAGTGAAGCCTGATGGCAGCGTGATCTTAGATGATAGTTTCATTCCTACCTGTATCGATATTCATGCGTCGACAGTACTGAGTAAATTTGCGACCGAGTTTGCTTCTATGTTGAAGCATCGCGCGGAATCGATAGTTCAGCGATTAGGGGTGGTGGATCAACAAGGCGTATCATCGGTTTCTGACTTTATGCTATTGCAAGCGCTCAACCGATACGAACCCTTGTTTTGGCATTTCGCAAGCACAGAAGCTGTGCATCCTGAGTCTTTGTATCGAATTCTTCTTCAGGCAGAAGGTGAGCTTTCGACGCTGTGCTCAACGACACGCCGACCTATTGAGTTTACGAAGTACAATCATGGTGATCTTACTAGCTGTCTTTCTCGCGTCCTAGACAGTGCGAAAATGACATTGAGCGTGATGTCTGAGCAACGAGCAATTCCACTGACCTTAAAAGATCAGAACTATGGCATCAGAACGGCAGCAATCCCTGACAATAAGATCATTGATACGACGACCTTTATCCTCGCAGTTAAAGCTGACGTGACCTTGGATGTCCTGCATACCCAGTTTGTCAGCCAAACGAAGATCGGTTCTATCGATAACATACGTGACTTGATTAACCTTCAACTGCCTGGGATTGAGATCAAACCAATGCCAGTTGTGCCACGCGCGCTGCCGTATCACGCTGGCTACACCTATTTCGAGCTCGATAAAACGGGCGAAGAGTGGATGGCATTGAAGAACACTGCTGCGATTGCGATTCACGTTGCGGGCGATTTCGCTAACTTATCATTGCAACTTTGGGCCGTTCGTCTATGAGTTACGCAGAAACCGACGTCACCGTAGTCTTATTCCAACCAGAGCCTGGCAAACCAATGGAGGTAATGCCAGCGCCTGACTTGTCGAGAAACATCGCAGTACAAGATCTATCTATCGATAACATGGGTATTAACCCGCTAGTGGACCAGTTCTCATGGTTGATCGCCAGTCTGTCTTGTATGTCTTCGATCCCTTGGCTTGATGACCCGATGCCATTTCGTGAACAAGTGGCACGTGAGATTCGAAAAGGTGAACGAAAACTTAATGAAATGGAGCTCGATCGTGCTTCGGTTCTTGTTATTCGTTACTGCTTGTGTGCGGCGATTGATGAATCTGTTTGTCGGCAAGAATGGGGAGCAAATAGTCACTGGAGCCAGAACAGCTTACTGTCTGAATTCCATAACGAAACATCTGGTGGTGACAAGTTTTTCGTTATTCTCGACCGCTTAAAAGCCGACCCTCGCAAATACCGTCACGTTATAGAGTTTCTCTATTTATTGCTTCAACTTGGTTTCCAAGGCAAGTACGGCCGTGAAGAGCGTGGTAACGAAAAGTTAGCGGAAATTGGCAGCACCATTTATCGATTAGTGCGAGATGACCGCCTAGCAGAACAAGAAAAAGTTTCTTTAATCAACCTTAAAGCTAAATATCTAAAGAAGCCGTTAAAAAGGGTAATTTCACCCAAGCTGATCTTAAGTCTTAGTGCGATGACGTTTGCGCTTATGTATGCGGCAACCTACATCGTCATAGACTTAAAATTTCAGCAACTGCTTGAAATGTATAGATAACCAGAGATCTAAAATGAGATCTTCTGCCAGTTTTAGGGCTTATTGTGAATATCACTGGTTTTTTAGTGAAATTCACTAGTTATTTAGAGAGATTGCAGTTTGCGATCTCTTTTATCATTCAATCAATAAAATTCAAATGGATTGGTTATGGGCGTAACAGTTGGTGCGAATGGACTTTCGATAGTTCATAAAGGCTCAGGTGGTGAAGCGAATGCAACGCTCCCAGATGTTTGTTTAACTAAGGTCGGCAAGCCAGTCGTCCCTATCCCTTATGGCAACAATGCTAAATCAGCAGACCTTGCTGGTGGGACTACGACAGTCTCTATGGATGGCGGTAACAGTGTCGCTATCAAGGG
>NZ_JAWORT010000033.1:0-38438 GCF_033337975.1 Vibrio sp. Vb2880 | reverse complement strand
TGATAGGTCTATATTGTTAAAGAGCTTGCTTTGCGAGAAGTTTTTCTCTCAAAGCGGAGGTGCATTCTAGCGATTTAATTGACAGTGTCAAACACTTTTTCAATTTTATTTTTCGTAGAAGCTTTCACCTCTCCGACCCTGCTGAAGCCTTATCGCGTCTGCCGTGTCGGTGGATGCGCATTATAGGGAACTCAGATCCGTTCGCAACCCTTTTTTGAAAAAAAATGGAAAAAAATGACTGTTCGATGACTA
This sequence comes from Vibrio sp. Vb2880, assembly GCF_033337975.1. Lineage (NCBI taxonomy): Bacteria > Pseudomonadati > Pseudomonadota > Gammaproteobacteria > Vibrionales > Vibrionaceae > Vibrio > Vibrio sp. Vb2880. Next base: position 38,186 of record NZ_JAWORT010000033.1, on the reverse strand, counting down.
TTTCATCAAAAAAGCAAAAAAGAGGGTAAAAAACCCTCTTTTTCTGCCTTAAAAGCCGTATTTAAATGAATGCGTACGCGTCTGCGAACATACGTTCGCTCTTCGCTTTCTTGTTCTGAGTGAACTGTTCACGTGCTGCGCCAGCCATTTCAAAACGACCTGCAATATAGATATCGTAGTTTTCTAAGCTTTCGAAATCTTCGGCTACGGCTTGTAGCACGTTACCAACTTTACCTTGCCAGTCTGCAGGTGCTTCTTCTACTACTGGCACAAAGTGAACGTTAGCAAACTTGTCGGCAATCTCGACCAGTTCGTCTTTAGCATAAAGCTGGCAGTTATCGCGCGCGCCCCAATATAAATAGATAGGATTGGTTTTATTCTGCGCTACGCAGTGATCCAGAATCGAGCGAACGTAACTGAAGCCTGTACCACCAGCAATTAATAATAATGGGCGTTCGCTTTCTTCTTGAACCCAAGCATCGCCATGTGGCGCATCAATTTCAATCTGACCATCAGTTTCAAGCGCCGCTTGCATTGCTTCGACAACTTCTTGTGCATAAGCGTTGTGTTCCGCAGCACCGATGTGCAGTTCAAGTTCACCTTCATGACGACAAGGGCTGCTTGCGATAGAGAAAGGACGTTTGTCTTTTTCACCCATCACCACCATTAGGTACTGACCCGCTTTAAAAGGCACTGGTGATTCTGGATGAAGAAGGATTTGGTAAGTATTACAAGCTAACGGCTGAATAGACTTTACTTTACATTGGATGGTCATGGTGTTCCTCTCGCTTACTCGTCAAAAGTAAGCACTAAATTACTTTCTGTATAGGCTTGGCAAGGGAATATCCAACCTTGCTGTTGCTCTTTTTCGGTTAGCATAGGTTCGAGGTGATAGCTCACCTCGCCCGTTAGCTTTTTACACATGCACATGGCGCAAGCGCCAACTTGGCAACGGTGTGGGAAGCGAATATTGTTGTTGAGCGCAGCTTCCAACACCGTCTCCCCTTCTTTTACTTGGAATGTAACGTCCATTGGTAGAAGGTGGACTTGATGACTCATAGAATACCTAACTGGTCCCAAATCTCATCGACTTTAGCCACAAGTTTAGGATCTTTTTTGATAGGCGTACCCCACTCGCGCGTGACTTCAGATTCGAACTTGTTGGTCGCATCCAGTCCTAATTTGGATGAACTCTCAGTCTTACCAAGCACTTGAATCGTGTCTCTATCTGGGTCCATTCGAGTTGTCACCGCCCAAATGATGTCATTCCAATCTCGTGCATTAACGTCATCGTCGCACAAAATGATGAATTTGTTATCCGTGTACTGAGCAAAGAAGCCCCATAGATGTTCCATCAATTCTTGGGATTGACCAGCTTGATCTTTCTTCATAGTCACGACAGCAAATTGGTTGTTTGCTGTAACTGGAAGATAGACGTCAACAATCTCAGGGCGTTGCTGTTTCAACTCATTTAGTTCTGCTTCGGTAATCGCTTTGCTGTCTCGCTCAGTGACCTCGGTTCGCGTCGCCAGCTCGGCATCCCATTTAATGGTCGCATCCAAGCCCATTTTGGAGCCAAGCCCAACCACTGGTGAAGCAAAGTCGAGCGAGTCGATTGGCGTGTTATCTATCATCAAGGTATCACGTACAGGAGCCATATGCTCTGACATGGCTTTCACGACATCATTCCAATCTCGTGCGTTTACCGATTCATCGCACACAATAACAAACTTGGTATACATGAATTGACGTAAGAAAGACCACACGCCCATCATTACGCGCTTGGCATGTCCTGGGTACTGCTTCTTCATGGTGACGACGGCCATTCGGTACGAACAACCTTCTGGCGGAAGATAGAAGTCTTCAATCTCTGGGAATTGCTTTTGCAGAATAGGCACAAACACTTCGTTTAATGCCACACCCAATACAGCTGGTTCATCTGGCGGACGACCTGTGTAGGTGCTGTGATAAATAGGGTCTTTACGCATAGTAATGTGCGTAATAGTAAATACGTGGTGCTTTTCTTTTTCGTTATAGTAGCCAGTATGGTCACCGTAAGGACCTTCATCAGCAAACTCGTTCGGGTCGATATAACCTTCCATCACGATTTCCGCGCTCGCTGGCACTTCCAAATCGTTGCTGACTGACTTCACGACTTCCGTTTTGCTTCCACGTAGCAAACCTGCAAATGCGTATTCCGATAGCGTATCTGGCACTGGTGTTACTGCGCCAAGAATGGTTGCTGGGTCTGCACCAAACGCGACCGAAACTGGGAAAGGTTTACCTGGGTTGGTTTCCATCCAATCGCGCAGATCAAGCGCACCACCACGATGGGCTAACCAACGCATGATGATTTTGTTCTTGGCAATTTTCTGCTGACGGTAAATGCCTAGGTTCTGACGTTTCTTATTTGGACCTTTGGTTACGGTTAAGCCCCAAGTAAGCAGCGGCGCTACATCTTCTGCCCAGCAGCTCATTACCGGAATTTTATCCAAGTCGACTTCATCACCTTGCCAAACAATGTCTTGGCATGGTGCTTTACGTAAACGCTTAGCCGGCATGTTCAATACTTGTTTGAACACAGGCAGTTTTTCTAAAGCGTCTTTGAAGCCTTTTGGTGGCTCAGGTTCTTTTAAATAAGCCAGCAGCTTACCGACTTCTCTTAATTCTTTAACATCTTCACGTCCCATACCGATTGCGACACGCTCTGGTGTACCAAACAGGTTAGTCAAAACAGGTACGTCGTAGCCGATTGGGTTCTCAAACAACAGCGCAGGTCCACCAGCACGCAAAGTGCGGTCGCTGATTTCTGTCATTTCATAAGCGGGATCGACAGGGTGAGTGATGCGTTTAAGTCGACCTTTCTGTTCTAGGTGGTCGATAAATTCGCGTAAATCCTTAAAACTCATAGGCCTTCATGCTGGCTGATTAAACTGTCCGCAGTATAACAAATAGGAGGACGCTAAGATCCTCCTATTTTGTGTGGGTATGTGAGCCAGATTACTTTAATACTTGTTCAATCTGCCGAGTCTTTATCTGATGGTTCGAAGATACTAACTCTTCCAACCAGGTTTGATGCCCTTGTTGAGCAAGCTCTCGAGCAACCATGGTTGCTTCTTCTGATAACGCCATTTTTCTAACTAGAAATTGCTTTACTTGCGGAGATAGAGGGTTAGATTTTGTAAGTAGACTAATAGCTTCTGGCTTGAGTGATGGGTTAACTGTGGCATTCATCAATTGCTGAATGGAAAAAACGTTTCCAACCGCAGCTAAACGCTCAAGTTCGGACTGGCTGTTGTAATCGGCTTTCATCCGCCAGAGTAAGTTGTACACTTCCTCATCCTGACTAACTTGTGCCAACCTGACTATCACGGCCGTCGAGGGTAACCAACTGGTCACATTTGCTTTGGTTAACTGGGCCGTTAATGCAGCAAGCGCATTGGGTGATAAGCTGTCTAACTCTCGAATCAAAAGCGCTTCACGCGCTTGAGCTTGTTGAGATGGCCCTGTAAGCCATTGCTTTAAGTTAAGCTCTCTTCGTTCAGCTTGTAAGACAAAGTCCAAGGTACTTTGGTCTTGTTTCCAACGCTTAATCAAGCGACTCGCAATAACGGGAAAGTTAAAAGCGGGTACACTAAATTCATACCCATCACCCCGCTCTAACACTTGATAAGTCGGGGTCATACGGATCTGGGACTCAACAAACAGAGCCATTCGAGGCGTGAGAATCACATCTTGCTTTTCAAGCTTTTCCAATAATTGAAAGCGCACCACCTCTTGTTGAGGCAAAGCAAGTCTATCAAGGGCAAATTTAAGCGAGTCGACTTCATCTCTGACAGCGTAATCAAGCAGTTCAGAGACTTTAGCCTGTATTTGAGTATCCTGAAGCCACTGCTCTACTACAGACTCATGCATTTCCTTGGCAGATAATGTCGCAGGTAGAGTGATAAGTGACAAGCTCAGGAGTAATGACGACAACATTCCTTGTTGCATGTTAACCTCCCGATAACATTTCCTTCATTCTGATACTTCTATCGGGAGAAAGCAATAAAAAAGCCACCGATATACGGTGGCTTTTCGCAGAATCACTTATTTGAGACTATTGACGACGCATCGCATCGAAGAACTCATCGTTGGTCTTCGTCATCGCTAGCTTATCGATTAGGAACTCCATTGCGTCGATTTCACCCATTGGGTGAACGATCTTACGCAGAATCCACATCTTCTGTAGTTCGTCAGTCTTCGTCAGTAGTTCTTCACGACGTGTACCTGAGCGGTTGAAGTCAATCGCAGGGAATACACGCTTCTCAGCAATCTTACGGTTCAAGTGCAGTTCCATGTTACCTGTACCCTTGAACTCTTCGTAGATAACTTCATCCATTTTAGAACCAGTATCTACTAGTGCCGTTGCGATGATAGTTAGGCTGCCGCCTTCTTCTACGTTACGTGCAGCACCGAAGAAACGCTTAGGACGATGTAATGCGTTTGCATCCACACCACCAGTTAGTACTTTACCTGATGAAGGCACTACGGTGTTGTAAGCACGAGCTAGACGAGTGATAGAGTCAAGCAAGATAACTACGTCTTTCTTATGTTCAACAAGACGTTTTGCCTTCTCGATTACCATTTCCGCTACTTGTACGTGACGAGATGCTGGCTCATCGAAAGTCGACGCAACCACTTCACCTTTAACTAGGCGCTGCATCTCAGTTACTTCTTCTGGACGTTCGTCGATAAGAAGAACCATCAACTCACACTCTGGGTGGTTGTACGCGATGCTTTGCGCGATGTTTTGCAGAAGCATTGTTTTACCCGCTTTAGGCGGAGCAACAATCAGACCACGTTGACCTTTACCGATTGGCGATGCCAAGTCTAAAACACGTGCTGTAATGTCTTCTGTTGAACCGTTACCACGCTCCATAACCATGCGCTCATTCGCATGTAGAGGGGTAAGGTTTTCAAATAGGATCTTGTTACGGGCGTTGTCTGGTTTATCGTCGTTAACGGTATTGACTTTTAGAAGGGCAAAGTAACGTTCACCGTCTTTTGGTGGACGAATTTTGCCAGCGATAGAGTCACCAGTACGTAGGTTAAAGCGACGAATCTGACTTGGTGATACGTAGATATCGTCCGGACCCGCAAGGTATGAACTATCTGCACTGCGTAGGAAACCAAAGCCGTCTTGCAGAATTTCCAGAACCCCATCGCCAAAGATGTCTTCGCCGCCTTTCGCGTGCGCTTTTAAAATCGCGAAGATGATGTCTTGTTTTCTTAAGCGAGCTAGGTTCTCTAATCCTAAGCTTTCGCCCAGTTTTACAAGGTCAGACACAGGTCTGTTCTTCAGTTCGGTAAGGTTCATGGTGGTGGATTCTTGTTTAGTCAAAATAAGATCTGTTTTCTAGTTAAGATGGATTTGGTCTCAGGATCGACCAAGAAGAGAAATTTGTTCAATTAACGCGCGATAAGTTAGCACTAATTAGTATTCTAGTCCAGAGTTAGAAAAACAAAACCGTGCATTGTAACTTTGCACGGTTTTATCTGTAATCACTTGGTGATTATAAGTTTGCGTCTAGGAACTCTTTTAGTTGAGTTTTAGACAGAGCACCTACTTTCGTTGCCGCTACGTTACCATCTTTAAATAGTAATAGCGTTGGAATGCCGCGAATACCAAACTTAGGTGGTGTACCTGCGTTATGGTCGATGTTTAGTTTACCGATAGTGAGTTTGCCTTCGTACTCGTCTGCGATTTCGTCCAAAATAGGAGCGATCATTTTACAAGGACCACACCATTCTGCCCAAAAATCCACTAGAACCGGGCCTGCAGCGTTGATTACATCGTTTTCAAAACCGTCATCAGTTAGCTGCAAAATCTTATCACTCATCTTCCACTCCAATGTGTTTTTCGAAACTGGTTGGATGATAACCAGTAATTAGATGCCCTATTGGAATGTATTTACTTTCGTATTGCAAGCTTTAGCTGATATTCTATAGCCATGAAAAAGACGCATATCACAGAGCAAAAGTTCGCCGATTTGGGCTTAAAGCCCCAAGTTATTGAAGGATTGGACAAAAAAGGGTTCGAATTTTGTACCCCTATCCAAGCCTTGGCGTTGCCGGTCCTGCTCACCGGCCAAGACATCGCAGGCCAGGCCCAAACGGGTACTGGTAAAACGCTCGCGTTTCTTACTGCTACGTTCAACCACCTTCTGACGACTCCGGAACATGAAGGTCGTAAGCCTACACAGCCACGCGCAATTATTATGGCGCCTACACGTGAGCTCGCTATTCAGATTTACAATGATGCAGAATCATTAACTGAAAGCACAGGTCTAAAAACCGCTCTAGCTTACGGTGGTGAAAGCTACGACAAGCAACTTGCGAAACTGCAAGACGGCGTAGATATTCTGATCGGAACAACAGGCCGTATCATCGATTTCTACAAACAGCGCGTATTTAACCTCAACAACATTCAAGCTGTTGTTCTGGACGAAGCCGACCGCATGTTCGATCTTGGCTTTATTAAAGACATTCGCTTCTTGTTCCGTCGTATGCCTGAGCCAAAAGAGCGTTTGAACATGCTGTTCTCAGCAACGCTGTCTTACCGCGTTCAAGAACTGGCATTCGAACACATGAATACTCCTGAGCATGTCGTTGTCGAACCAGAACAAAAAACTGGCCACCGTATCCAGGAAGAGCTTTTCTATCCTTCGAATGAAGACAAAATGGCGCTGCTTCAAACACTAATTGAAGAAGAGTGGCCAGATCGCGCTATCATTTTTGCCAATACCAAGCATAAGTGTGAATCGGTTTGGGGTCATTTGGCTGCCGATGGACATCGTGTAGGCCTTCTTACTGGCGATGTACCGCAGAAGAAGCGTGAGAAGATTCTTGAGCAATTCACCAAAGGTGATGTCGACATCTTAGTTGCAACTGACGTTGCAGCGCGTGGCCTGCATATTCCTCAGGTAACGCACGTTTTCAACTACGACCTTCCTGACGACTGTGAAGATTATGTTCACCGTATTGGCCGTACTGGTCGCGCTGGTGCGAGCGGTCATTCGATCAGTTTTGCTTGTGAAGAGTACGCGGTTAACCTACCAGCAATCGAAGAATACATTGAGCACACAATCCCAGTTTCAGAGTACGATTCGTCGGCACTGATTCAAGATCTACCGGCTCCGATTCGTATGCGTGCACCACGCAACCAACAGCGCCGCACGAATACTGGCGGTACCCGCTCTGGTTCTGGTAACCGTAAGCCGCAGGGACGTCGTCCACGCCAACCGCGTCAATCGGCACCAAAACAATCGTAATAGGAAACTGAGTTCGTTTTATGAGTCAAGCAGGATCATCACCGCTATATGCCGCCATCGACCTCGGGTCGAACAGTTTTCACATGCTCGTTGTGCGTCACATCGATGGCAGCGTTCAAACAATGGCTAAAATTAAGCGCAAAGTTCGTCTAGCAGCGGGCTTAGATGAACATAATTCTCTTAGTATGGAAGCTATGCAGCGAGGATGGGACTGCTTAAGTCTATTTGCGGAACGCTTGCAGGACATTCCTAAACAAAACATTCGCATCGTCGGTACTGCAACATTACGTACCGCGACCAATGTAGATGTGTTTTTAGAAAAGGCTAACCAAATTCTAGGCCAGCCTATCGAAGTGATTACTGGTGAAGAAGAAGCTGCCACTATCTATAAAGGTGTCGCTCACACCTCTGGAGGTAGTGGTCGTCGCCTTGTAGTCGATATCGGTGGAGCAAGTACCGAACTGATTATCGGTGAAGGTTTCGAAGCCAAAGCACTGACCAGCTTAAAAATGGGCTGCGTGACTTGGCTTGAAAACTTCTTTAAAGATCGCCAATTGAATGCTCGTAACTTTGACGCGGCAATTGAAGGAGCGAAACAGACCATCCAGCCGATTTTAGAACGTTATACAGAAATTGGTTGGGATGTGTGTGTTGGTGCATCAGGCACTGTTCAGGCATTGCAAGAGATAATGCTGGCGCAAGGCATGGACGAAGTAATCACTCACTCCAAACTCAAGCGTCTACAGAAGCAAGCCATGTTGGCCGACCATTTAGAAGAGCTCGATATTGAAGGCTTAACACTTGAGCGGGCATTAGTGTTCCCTAGTGGCCTCTCTATTTTGATTGCCGTTTTTGAATTGCTTGAAATCGATGCTATGACACTCGCTGGCGGCGCACTACGCGAAGGCTTAGTGTATGAGATGGTTGAAGAGCTTCGCCAAGAAGACATTCGTGCCCGCACTATCGCTAGCGTACAAAATCGCTATCAGCTCGATCACCAATACGGCGAACAAGTCGCTACTCTGGCACACACGCTTTTACAGCAAGCTGGGGGCGATGAGTGGATTACAGAGCCTCAGGGCAAGATATTACTCGAGACCGCCGCAAAACTGCATGAAATTGGTTTAACTATCGATTTCAAAAAAGGCGGAGAGCATAGTGCTTACTTGCTGCAGAATTTGGATCTGCCTGGTTACACGCGCGCGCAGAAGTTCTTTATTGGTGAAGTGGCTCGTCGCTATCGCGAACAACTCACTTCTTTACCTGAGCAGCATGCATTATCAGGCTCGAGTGCAAAACGAGTATTGAGATTGTTGCGTCTTGCGGTTCTGCTCAGCCATCGTCGCAATCCTGATCTAGAGCCAAATGTGACTCTAACGGTTGAAGGCGACAATCTAACGTTACACATTGATGCGCAATGGCTAGAGAAAAACCCACTGACTGCGGCTGAGTTGGAAATTGAATCCAACCGTCAGACAGACATCGGCTGGCCATTAAATATCGTAGCAAAATAAGCGAATATCACTGCCTTACAATACTAAAGCCCAGGCGTTCGCTTGGGCTTTTTTGCTTCTATTTCCCCTACAAAACGTGCTGCCCAGCAAAAATCTCAGCTTCTCCGCTCTACATCGAAAAACAGCCATGCTTTATTGATAAACACAATTTAGCCAACCAAGATGCACCATCATGAAAACCGTTTTAATGACTGGCTTAACGGGCACCCTCGCCCCAAAAGTCGCTCATCAGTTTCACATACGCGGCTGGAACATATTGGAGTGGAATCACCACCAAATCTCACCAGATGATCCAGAACAAAGTGAGCAATTTTGGCAGCAGCACCACATTGATGCGGTGTGCCATATGGCGATGGGGAGTGAAGCGTGGGCAGCGTGGCTTGGTGAGCACTGCAAACGCCATAATATTCCTTACCTCTTTGTCAGCACAGCAATGGTATTTGATGCCACAAAAAACGGGCCTTATGGCATCTTTGAAGAAAGAAACACCCAAGATGATTACGGCAAATACAAAGTTCGTTGTGAAGATGCAATCTGGCAAGCAAATCCAGATGCGATGGTTGCTCGAATTGGTTGGCAGCTCCATCACCAAGCAGAAGGCAATAACATGTTGGCGCATCTCGACCGCCAACATGAAGAGTACGGCGTTATTACCGCTAGCACAGCTTGGTATCCCGCGACTTCTCATATGGACGATACTGCACTCGCCTTTTTGCAGCTTATTGAGCGGAACGAAGCCGGTTTATATCACCTTGATAGCAACTTAAAGGATAAGTGGAATTTCTACGAACTCGTTTGTGCACTCAAGCAGCATTACAACAAGCCATGGCAAGTGCTGCCAAGCAATGATTATCACCATGACCAACGTCTAACCGATGAACGAATTGCCTTGCCGCCATTGAGTGAACGTTTCAACAAGCCAGAGCAAATCAAACAAGCTGGCATCATAGGAATCAACTGGGGACGCACGCACATTCCGCACTATCGAAACAATGGTGTATCGGTCACAACGTTTTATGCGCCAACCAAATAGAACCGCTTCAGCAAGCGTGCAGTGAAGAAGCAATCCCAAAGGCAGAAACGAACATCAGCGCACTCAAGCAACTTGATGTAGTGACAATCGCGACACCTGCGCATACTCATGCAGAGATAATTAAGAAGTTAGGTTCAACCAAGCTAATTTGTGAAAAGCCATTGGTGGGATTGAATTCTGACATCACTCACTGGCAGCAACCGAATTCCAACCTATTGGTTAATTATGCCTTTGCTCAGCTAGAGACCGCCAAGACAATAGAGAAGTGGCTCACTTCGCAAACCCAACTTTGTGTGGTCAATCTAGTCACCCAAGTTAACCTACCGGGCAACTTCACACTCAAAGAGTGGTTTCTCGAAACAGCTAGCCACCCTATTTCTTGGCTGCTGCACTGCTTCGGAGACTATTCTCAATCAACACTGATTGAGGAAAACGGCCAACTGACCGTTGAGCTGCAATGTGGCGACCACCAGCTAAGATTTGTATTTGAATTAACAGGTGAGCCGGGCATCGAGCACAATCTAACGATTCAATCCAACCAGACTTTAACCAGCAAAGGCTACTATCGTGTCGGCGAAAAATGGCGTTTCGAGCCCATTCTCGTTAATGGCAACGCGATAAATGATGGAGAGTATAGCGAGTCTGATTGCTGGCAGGACGCCAATCAACGCAGTATCGGTTTGATGTTGGCGATGTTCAATCAAAGCATCAGTTGGGAGAACGGCCTGCAACTTGGCGCCTTCGATGCTCAAAAAGCCATTTTGATTGAGAAAATGCTCCGTTAGCCATTTCACCAACGAGCTTCCTCTACGTTCCGTATCTTCGATTAAAAGGTCTCACTCGGGACCTTTTTTATTGCTCATTTTTACCTTCGTACAGCTTAGGGAGCTTTTGGACACCCATGATCTAATTACTCCCCACGCTGTACAAAACGCTCTAAACCCAAGTAAACAGGTACAAAAAAGCCGCTTGATTTAAGCAAGCGGCTTTCGGGGTTCCCACTGATATTAAGACTGAACGCTTGTCGTCACCTTAAAGTCAGGGTTCACCGCAGTCAGTTTCTTAATTAGGTAATTCAGTAGTACGCCATACATAGGAACGAACAAACCAAGACTGATAATCAGTTTGAAGCCGTAATCCACCAGCGCGATTTCCGTCCAATGCTCCGCCATAAATGGATCTGGGCTTTGGTAGAACGCAATGGCGAAGAAAGCGATGGTATCAAGTGCATTACCGAAAAGCGTTGAACACGTTGGTGCCACCCACCATTGCTTCATTTGGCGTAGGCGGTTGAACACATGCACATCCATGATCTGACCAAGTAGGTACGCCATGAAGCTAGCAATCGCGATACGAGCAACGAATAAGTTAAATTCCCCTAGGTGACCAAAACCTTGGAATTGACCTTCGAAGAACACCACCGATAAGAAGTAAGACACTGCTAAAGCAGGCAACATCACTAAGAAGATGATCTTACGCGCCAACTGAGCGCCGAAAATACGTACGGTTAAATCAGTCGCTAAGAAGATAAATGGGAAAGTGAATGCACCCCAAGTGGTATGGAAACCGAAAATAGTAAACGGTAGCTGAACTAGATAATTGCTAGATGCAATAATGACTAGATGGAATAGAACCAGATAGATAAGGGCGTTGCGCTGCTGCGCAGGGGTAAAGTTACTCATGCGATACCTTTTTAGTTTGGTTTGGGGGTGAGGGAACCCAAATCGAGTCACTGAATAAAGTGGCTCTTACCAACAATGTAAAATGAAAAATAAACTGGCTTGGCTCATTCTGAGCGAAGCGGTGGGCGATTATACATTAACCACTTTTCGCCGCAAGTCGTCTGTTTTACGCAAACGTTTAAGCATAAAAAAGGGTGTTTCATGTGAAACACCCTTTCAAGAAAAATTCTATTTTTAGAAGCCGCGCTGGAACAATCCTGCAAGATACTCCAACTCTTCCCTGCTCTCTTCAATCGCTAACGCTTCAAACCAAATCGCTTCGCTGTAATGCTCTGCTTTCATAAACAGTCGGCAACCTTCAAAGTCGATCAGCCAAGAGTGAATGTCCGCATCCCACTGCTTTTCCACCACAGTAGCAGAAAGCAAGACAACTAAACGCTCACCTAAAGCGGGAAAGCTATCAAGGTCAAAGCTCGGCGCGGTAATGATTAAGCGCCCTTCGTTTGCCATGTAATCCGCTAAGCCAAATTCCTTTTGCATCTTGGTTCCTTATCCGTGGTGAGTAATGTGTTCTTGAATCAAATCGAGGAATGGATCGGCGTACTTCTCCAGTTTGCGCTGACCAACGCCGCTGACTGCCAACATTTCGCCGTAAGACGTTGGCAAGATCTCCGCCATATCAATCAGAGTTGCGTCACTAAAGACCACGTATGGTGGCAAACCATCTTCATCAGCAATCGACTTACGCAGCTTACGTAACTTGGCAAACAGCTTCTTATCGTAATTCTTGCTGGTCAGTTTATCTGACTTCGCCGCGCGTGCTGCGGTGTCTAAACGCGGAACTGCTAACTCCAGAGTCACATCGCCACGCAACAGCGGACGCGCCTCTTCGGTAAGTTGCAGCGTTGAGTTACGAGTGATGTTTTGGAACAGCAGACCCTTGTGGATTAACTGACGGAAGATACTCACCCAGTAATCGTGGCTGTGATCACGCCCTATCGCGTAGGTAGAAATTTTATCGTGCCCGTTTTCACGTACACGAATGTTTTGCATGCCACGTAGCACTTCTACTACGTAGCCCATACCAAAGCTCTGATTAACACGGTACACACAAGACAACGCCTTACGCGCTTCTTCCGTGGCATCAAAGTGCTTCGGTGGATCTAAGCAAATATCGCAGTTGCCACATGGCTTCTCACGATATTCACCAAAGTAATTCAATAGCACCTGACGACGACAAGTCTGCGCCTCAGCAAAGGCACTCATCGCATTCAGCTTGTGGGTTTCCACCTGCTTCTGCGGACCATCGTCTTTCTCATCCAACATACGACGCAGCCAACTGATGTCCGCCGGGTCATACAACATCATCGCTTCCGCAGGTAAACCATCACGCCCTGCACGACCCGTTTCCTGATAGTAAGACTCGATGTTGCGCGGGATATCAAAGTGAACCACAAAACGCACGTTTGGTTTGTTGATGCCCATACCGAATGCCACGGTCGCCACTACAATTTGGATGTCATCACGTTGGAAAGCTTCTTGAACGTAAGCGCGCTCATCAGCATCCATACCTGCGTGATAACCAGCAGCACGAATGTGGTTGTTGCACAGCTTCTCGGTCACCATCTCAACTTTCTTCCGGCTACCACAATAGATGATGCCGCAATTCCCCTTTTGGGTTTCAAGATAACGAACGATTTGCGAAACCGGCTTGTGCTTCTCAACTAAGTTGTAGCGAATGTTAGGACGGTCGAAGCTGCCTAGATAAACCTCTGGATTATTCAGTTGCAGACGCTCAAGAATATCTCGGCGCGTTGCATCATCCGCCGTCGCCGTCAGCGCCATAAATGGCACATGGGAAAACTGCTGCTTAAGTTGACCAAGCGCGGCGTATTCTGGACGGAAGTCGTGTCCCCACTGGGAAATACAATGCGCTTCATCGACGGCAATCATCGATAGCGGCAAGTTTTCCAAGCGCTCAATGAAATCACGCATCAATACGCGTTCTGGCGAGACGTACACCAACTTAAGATGACCAGTGTGCATGCGGTTATACACGCTGAGCAGTTCTTCACGAGGCATGGTCGAGTTAATGCATTCAGCCGCTACACCGTTGGCTTTAAGCTGGTCCACTTGGTCTTTCATCAGCGAAATAAGCGGAGAAATCACCAAAGTAATACCAGAGCGAACCAAAGCAGGGATTTGATAACACAGCGACTTACCGCCACCAGTAGGCAGGATAACTAAGCTGTCGCGACCTTCTACCGCAGCATCAATCACCAACTGCTGACCATCACGGAACTCTTGGTAACCAAACACATCCTCCAACACACGTTGAGGCGTTACAGGCGAATCAGATTGTTCGGCTAACAAGGTCGAGGTCATGAAAAGTCTCAGATTGGGTCTTAAAAAAGAGGTGCTTATGCATACCACTGGCACACAAAGTGAGGGCACATTGTAATGGGGTTTCATGGTGAATAAAACCGCAAATTGTTAGGTGTTTCGCATCACGACTCGTATACTGATTTTCTGCTCTATAAAACACACAATTAGGTGACACTTCATGACACCAGAAGACGAACAACAACGCGCGCGGCAAGGTATCTTGCTAGCGATCGGCGCGTATACCATGTGGGGCATTGCGCCGATGTACTTTAAGTCCATCGCACAAGTATCTCCTTTGGAAATTCTAAGCCACCGAGTGATATGGTCTTTCTTTTTGCTTGCTGCACTCCTCCATTTTGGCCGTCACTGGCGCTCGGCTTACCACATCGCGAAAGACAAAACGAAAATCGCTTACCTGATCGCAAGTTCCATGCTAATTGGCGGCAATTGGTTGATTTTCATTTGGGCGGTAAACTCGAATCATATGCTCGACGCCAGCTTAGGTTATTACATTAACCCACTGATCAACGTCTTACTCGGGATGGTCTTCCTTGGTGAGCGACTGCGTAAATTACAGTGGTTCGCGGTTGTATTGGCAGGTTGTGGCGTACTCGTTCAACTGATTGTATTTGGCTCCGTACCTGTTGTTGCGATGGCGTTAGCAATAAGCTTCGGCTTTTATGGCTTATTAAGAAAGAAAGTCAGTGTCGATGCAAAAACTGGCTTGTTTATCGAGACATTACTTCTACTGCCAGTGGCCGCTGTTTATTTGCTTTTTGTTGCCGATACACCAACCTCAAATATGCTTACGAATCCACTTACGTTAAATAGTTTGTTGATCGCGGCTGGGGTTATAACAACCCTGCCACTGCTGTGCTTTACGGGTGCAGCAACAAGACTCAAATTATCGACTTTGGGCTTTTTCCAATATATAGGCCCAAGCTTAATGTTTTTACTTGCAGTATTGATGTATGGCGAACCCTTTACCATGGATAAAGCGATCACTTTCGTCTTTATTTGGGGAGCACTAGTCGTGTTTAGCTTTGATGGATTACGTAATAACCGTCGCTCACGCCGAATCGTTCAGCCACAGTGATCGTTTTTTACAAGACAAGTTAGAAATTGCCAGATAAGCTTGGTCATAATGTGACCAAGCTTTTTTATTTAATGGAACATATTCAGTACTACGCAACCGACCATGACAACTTAAGTCTAATAGAGGCGAAATACCAGAAATTTGCTTTTCAAAGGCATTACCATCTGGATTTTCATCTCGGCCTGATCACGCATGGTGCGCAGAAGTTCCAATACCAAGGTAACAGCCACCAAGTTGGTCACGGGCAAATTGTGATTATGCCGCCGGATGAGCTGCACGACGGGCAATCTAAGCTCGAGAGTGGCTACGAAGTAAATGTGTTTGCGATCGAACCTCATCTATTGAGCGATCTGGCTGATCTTAAGCAAAACGGTCAAATAATACACTTCAACGAACTGATCATCTCGGATCCGCAGATATTTTCACAACTTAGTAACTTACACGGGCTGCTTCGTCGTGAAAACCTCAGCCAACTCACCAAAGATTGCCTTCCTTTTGAAGGATTTAACCAACTTTTTGATCGCTACGGATCGCTTGAGCGACAAAAAGTGGTGCCGCTAGGAAACCAATCGCTTGGGACGTTAAAAGATTATCTAATGGCTAACCTTGACCAAGCGGTGCGTTTGGATTCACTTTCAGAGCTGTGCCAACTGAGCCCAACTCAGTTCCAGCGCCACTTTAAAGCGCAAACTGGCATGACGCCTTATGCATGGTTCGCACGCCTGCGCCTTGAACAAGGCATGAAGTTACTGCAAGCTGGTCAATGTGGTACCGACGTCGCTCATCAAATCGGTTTCTATGATCAAGCGCATTTCAGCAAAGCGTTTAAACAGACCTACGGCGTTTCCCCTTCTCAAGTGGCTCGTTAATTTCATTTACCGAGAAAGCTGTCAGTTTTTTACAAGCGCCACAGGTGACTTACCACGACAATAGCCGCATTGGTTAAATTTGAGATGTGTTATGAATGAATCCACCATATTGCTGACACTCGCCAGCATTCACTTTATTGCCCTAATGAGTCCAGGTCCGGACTTTGCGCTGGTCGTACAAAATGCGACGCGTCATGGTCGTCAAACTGGCTTGTACATTGCGTTGGGATTGTCCGTCGGTATTTTGCTGCACTCTTTGTTCAGCCTGACAGGTGTGAGTTTTGTCGTCCACCAGCACCCAGTGCTGTATTCCGTGGTACAACTGCTCGGTGGTAGTTACCTGCTCTACTTAGGAATTGGCGCATTGCGTGCCGTGATCTCGATGATCCAAAACCCACTGACGGATCAACCTAAGAAGCAAAATAACCTAGTGATCAGCAATAAGCGTCAAGCGTTTGCTAAAGGGTTTGCGACCAACATTCTTAACCCAAAAGCCCTGGTGTTCTTTGTCAGTTTGATGTCGAGTTTAGTCCCAGCAGGTATGTCGATTACTGGCAAAGGTACTGCCTTGGTCATCCTGTTTGGCTTGTCGCTATTCTGGTTCTCTAGCCTTGCATGGATGCTGTCGACACAGCGCTTACAGCGTAAATTACAACAAGCGGGTATCTACATCGACGGTCTATGCGGCGTGGTATTTACTCTAGTGGGCGGCAGTATTCTATACCAAACTATCAATACTTTTATCGGATAAAGTACTGATTTAAAAGCGTAGCACAATCGACATTTCTAAGATTGCTGACTCGACGTGACTCTCCATAACTGCCAAGCTCAAAGCACAAAACTGGCAACATGGAGAGTCATCATGCATTGGACGTTCAACCGACTCGTGACCACGGGTCTTTTTCTTACTTCCCCACTCGTCTTATCCACCTCAGCCTTTGCTAACCAAGCAGCAGATGCGGTTGCACCGGAGCACAGTACTGGCTTCGAGCAAAAGCAATTGGTCAAAGCCAAAGGTTATATGGTCACAGCAGCCAACCCACTTGCAACCCAAGCCGGGGCGGATGTTCTTGCACAAGGGGGCAATGCTATTGATGCCATGGTTGCCGTACAATTGATGCTGGGCTTGGTAGAGCCGCAATCATCAGGTATTGGTGGCGGTGCCTTCTTAGTGTATTGGGACAGTGAGAAACAAAAACTGACTACGTATGATGGACGCGAAACCGCACCGCTCGCCGCGACGCCGAAACTCTTTTTAGACGAAAAAGGACAACCCCTACAATTTTACGATGCGGTTGTCGGCGGGCGCTCCGTTGCCACTCCTGGTACAGTGAAACTGCTGTGGGACACGCACCAGAAATACGGCAAGTTGGAATGGAAAAAGATCATCCAACCCGTAATTACCTTGGCTGAACAAGGTTTCGAAGTTAGTCCTCGCCTCGCGAGTCTGATTGAAAAAGATGCCAAGCGCCTATCTCGCTTCCCTGCGACTAAGGCTTACTTCTTCAATCCAGATGGCTCACCAAAAGCCGAAGGCACATTGTTGAAGAACCCTGAATACGCGCAAACTCTGACGGCAATTGCAGAGCAAGGGGCAAAAGCTTTCTATCAAGGCGATATCGCCACAGACATCATCAAGACAGTACAGAATGCACCGGGCAATCCTGGCGTATTGGCACAACCTGACTTTGATGCGTTCCAAATCAAGCAACGTGAACCGGTTTGTGCGGCTTACCAAAGCTATGACATCTGCGGCATGGGACCACCTAGCTCTGGCGCATTGACGGTTGGACAGATTCTCGCGATCACCGAGCAATACGATCTTAAAGGTTGGGGAGCCGAAAGCGCGAAATCATGGCAAGTGATCGCCGATGCATCGCGCCTTGCGTTCGCGGATCGTGGTAAATACATGGCTGACCAAGATTATGTGCCAATGCCAACCGAAGGCTTGCTTGATAAAGATTATCTCAAACAACGTGCTGAGCTCATTCAAGTCGGTAAAGCCTTGAGTAAGGCTGAAGCCGGTAATCCTCCTTGGTCGCACGCCATGAACTTAAGCATGGACCAATCGATCGAGTTGCCTTCCACCAGCCATTTCAATATCGTCGATAAGCAAGGCAATGTGGTTTCAATGACAACAACCATCGAGAACGCCTTTGGCTCACGCTTGATGGTGCGCGGCTTCTTGCTCAATAACGAACTGACCGATTTCTCTTTCAGCACGCATCAAGATGGTGTGCCAATCGCAAACCGATTAGAACCGGGCAAACGCCCACGTTCATCTATGGCACCAACCATTATGATGAAGGATGACAAGCCTTACATGGCAATTGGCTCACCGGGTGGCAGCCGCATTATTGGTTACGTCGCACAAGCCATTATCGCCCACACGCAATGGGATATGGACATCCAAAGCGCGATTAATCAGCCACGATTGCTGAACCGTTTTGGCACCTTAGATATTGAGCAAGGTACCGCCGCAGAGGGCTTACAGCCTGCTCTGGAGAAGATGGGCTTTAAAACCGATGTTCGGGATTTGAACTCTGGTCTGCATGCGATACGAATAACAAAAGACGGTCTTGAAGGCGCTGCGGATCCAAGACGTGAAGGTGCCGCTATCGGGCAGTAAGAGTCTTTCGCTCGACCCCTTGTGCGAGATCTCTCACAAAGGGTTGAGCAAACCTCTCTTTTTTAATGGTAAAACCGTACAGAAAAGAGCATAAGCCATTGAATTTAATGCTCATGTATCTTTTTTGAACGCTAAGAGAGTTAAAAAATGTGAGATTAGCCCGTTGTTGGAAATCGTTAAACACGTAATATTAAACCTGTCGGAAGGATGCTGACACGGAACAGGAAACACCACGGACTTGGTGAACTTCAGGAAGAAGAAACGGTTATTCAGGATGAATAGTCGGGCATGGATTGCAAAATTGGACATTGAACGGAATCAATAGTGACTAGGATGGTTGCTACTAAGGACGGGAAATGGACACCTCTGGACGAGGCAAGGATTTGAACATCAGGATGATGTCAGGGACACCGCTCAGGGAACAAGTGATGAGAGCTAACGAGGATAGTTAGCAGACCAGGATAAGGTCATTAAGGACACCGCTAGGAAGGCGACGTAAGGATTAAGCTGACGGATTCAGCACACTATCATGGATTAGATGCATGGAGCACTCTTAGTAGCTGGATTGCTGCGAGTAAGACTATAACCCCGATGGGCGCAAGCCCTCGGGGTTTTTCTTTGCCTAAAGTTTTTCTCAGTAGATCTGCTGAAAACAGGCATTCACCCACAACGCCCACCTTTCACTTCAAACGGCATCGTTAAGTCGCGCTTTTGTACTCCATTTATCATTCCATTTTTTACTGCGTTAGCGACACCAAAACTGCACAAACAAAAAGAGCCGCCGAAGCAGCTCTTAAGTTGATGATACCAATCACAGTAAATAAGTGATCAGAAATAGCGTAGGGAAAATGCTTGAGAACAAGGCGCAATTTTTCGATAAGTAGTTATTCTACAATCAAAAATTGCAACGCAGTTATCGAGTATTTTAACAAGCTAGAATGACCAGTTATTTATTACGATTGGTATGAGTTTTGGTCAAGCCTTACAGTTTCTCTAGTCGTGCGTAAGCAGTTACCAACCATTTGATGCCTTCACCGTTAAAGGCAATCTGTACACGGCTTTGTGGACCACTGCCTTCGAAGTTGATGATGGTGCCTTCACCAAACTTTGGATGCATCACACGAGAACCTAGCGTAAAGCCGGTTTCATTAAAGCTCTCTTTCACAACAGTTTGGCTAAATCGACCACTGCTTGAAGGACGGCTAACTTGCGCCTTCATTCGTACTTCATCTAAACAAGTTTCTGGCAGTTCACGGATAAAGCGAGACGGTTTATGGTATTTATCCTGACCGTACAAACGACGCATTTCAGCATAAGTGATGTACAGTTTCTGCATCGCACGGGTCATGCCTACGTAACACAGACGGCGTTCTTCTTCTAAGCGCCCTGCTTCTTCTGCCGACATTTGGCTTGGGAACATGCCTTCTTCCACACCGACCATAAACACCAATGGAAACTCTAGACCTTTCGCACTGTGTAATGTCATGAGCTGAACCGCATCTTCAAATTCGTCCGCTTGTCCTTCGCCCGCTTCTAGTGCTGCGTGGGTTAGGAATGCCGTCAGCAGTGACATGTCTTCGGCTTCTTCTGGTTTCTCGAATTGGCGAGTTGCGGTCACCAATTCCTCCAAGTTCTCAATACGTGCCTTAGACTTTTCGCCCTTCTCTTGCTCGTACATAGCGAACAAGCCCGAGTATTTAATCACATGGTCAGTTTGGTGATGCAGCGGCATCTCTAAGGTGTCGTCTTCTAGCGCGGTGACAAGCTCGATAAAACGGCTCAGAGCACCAGCAGCGCGACCAGCAAGCACCTTCTCGTCCAACATTGCCACACTCGCTTCCCACATGGTGCAACCACGATCACGAGCCGCAAAGCGGATGGTTTCAAGCGTCTTATCGCCCAAACCACGCGTTGGCGTATTCACCACACGTTCAAACGCCGCATCATCGTTACGGTTGGCAATCAGACGCATGTAGCTCAAGGCATCTTTGATTTCCTGACGTTCGAAGAATCGCATGCCGCCGTAGATACGGTAAGGCAGACCGGCTTGAATTAACGCTTCTTCCAGAACACGCGACTGGGCGTTGTTACGGTAAAGCATCGCAGCGTCATTCAGAGCACCGCCCTTGTCTTGCCACTCTTTGATTTTGTTCACCGCAAAACGGGCTTCATCTAATTCGTTGTAAGCGCTGTAAACCGAGATAGGCTCACCGACCACGCCATCCGTCCACAACTCTTTACCCATACGCTCGGTGTTATTCGCAATCAGGGTGTTAGATGCTTCCAGAATGGTCTTGGTTGAACGGTAGTTTTGCTCAAGACGAATGGTATTTACGCTTGGGAATTCGAGCGTAAACTTCTCAATATTCTCGACTTTTGCACCACGCCAACCATAAATCGACTGGTCGTCATCACCTACGATCATCACGTGACACTCAGGACCCGCCATCATACGTAGCCAAGCATATTGAATGTTGTTGGTATCTTGGAACTCGTCCACCAAGATATGCTTAAAGCGTGCTTGGTAGTGTTCACGGACGAACTTGTTATCACGCAGTAGCTCATGTGCGCGCAGCAAGATTTCCGCAAAATCGACTAAACCAGCACGATCACACGCTTCTTGGTAAGCGGTGTACAACTGCAGATATGTCTTGGTTACTGGATCATGGTACGCATCAATGTGCGACGGACGCAGACCTTCGTCTTTCTTACCGTTAATCCACCATGCCACTTGGCGTGCAGGCCATTGCTTCTCATCGAGGTTTTGCGCTTTGATCAAACGCTTTAGCAGACGCTGCTGGTCGTCACTGTCAATGATTTGGAAATCTTCCGGTAGCTTCGCATCAAGATAGTGTGCTCGCAGAATACGGTGACAAATGCCGTGGAAAGTACCATTCCACATACCGCCTGCACTGCCCATCATTAGCTCTTCGATACGTCCACGCATCTCTGCCGCCGCCTTATTGGTAAAGGTTACCGACATGATTGAAAACGGAGAAGCTTGCTCGACCGACATCAGCCAAGCGATACGGTGAACAAGAACGCGTGTCTTACCACTTCCTGCGCCAGCAAGAACGAGCAAGTTTTCTAGAGGTGCTGCAACGGCTTCACGTTGTTTATCGTTCAAACCGTCGAGTAATAGAGATGGATCCATCATGATGAGAGCTACTGGTTATTTATACATAAAAACCGATTATAACCTAAACAACCGGGTGCTGTTTAGACAAAACTTGATAAAAAAATCGATGTTTTTTTGCCCAATACATCAATTGGTTATATCTATTTGACCCTACAAACCCATTTACTTCAGAAATTTTTCTGAAAGTTTTTTAGCCAGTTTCCTATCTTTTAAGTTAAGCAAGTTGATAACAAAAACGCCAAAACAGGCGATTCATCTTGCCAACTTAAAGTAAAGGAAATCATTCAGAGGAATTTATTATGAAAAAGTCGAATCTAGCTGTTACTGCTGCTGTTACTGGTCTTCTAGCTCTTGGTGGCACAATGCTAACTGCAGCTCCAGCTGTCGCTGCTGAAAAAGAAAAGTGCTATGGCGTTTCTAAAGCAGGTAAAAACGACTGTGCAACAAAAAGCAGCTCATGCGCTGGTACTTCTAAAGAAGATAACCAAAAAGACGCATTCGTAGTCGTACCAAAAGGTCTTTGTGACAAACTCGCTGGCGGTAGCACTTCTTCTTCATAATCTTTTATCGCTAGCTATTATGAGGATGCGTTGACGCTCAACCAACGCAAAGCCAAGACGCATCCTTCTCTTCCCGCACGATTTGAAAAGGAGTTTCACGTGAAACACCACACCTTCCACGACCTTGTTGGAGTTGGATTAAGAACCCCTCACCTCGATTACTTTAGCCAATCCCAGCCTGAGTTGTCTTGGTTAGAAATCCACAGTGAAAACTATTTTCAACCCAACGCTGCAGAGCGCAATCAATTACAGGCATTACGCGAACAGTATCAAATTAGCTGCCACGGCATTGGTCTGTCATTAGGTTCGGTGGAACGTGTTAGTCAAAAGCATCTTGCTCAACTTAAAGCGCTGATTGACTCAATCGACCCAATCCTTGTTTCTGACCATTTAAGTTGGAGTGAAAACGGCGGTCACTACTTTAATGACCTGCTTCCACTTCCGTATACGGAAGAAGCGCTCAACGTGTTCACTCGTAACGTGAATGAAGTGCAGGATTATTTGCAACGCGAGATCTTGATAGAGAACCCATCTAGTTATGTGAAGTTTCAACATTCGACCATCAGCGAATGGGAGTTTCTTACCGAAGTGCAAAAGCGCACTGACTGTCGTTTATTGCTCGATTTAAACAATGTTTATGTTTCGGCGTTCAACCACGGTTTTGATTGCGACACATACCTAGATGCGATTCCAGCCGACAAAGTGGATGAGATTCACTTGGCAGGTTTTACCATCAAACAACTCGACAAAGGTGAGATATGGATTGATACCCATAGCCGCCCGGTTAGCGATGAAGTTTGGCAGTTGTTTTCACAGTGGACAAAAAAACACGGTCCACGTCATACGTTGATTGAATGGGATTTGGATATCCCCGCGCCAGAAGTCTTGCTCGAAGAAGCGCAGAAAGCATCGCAACTGCTGTTGCAAGGCACACTTCCAAGTGAACAAAGCGAACCAAGGAAGGCATCATGAATCTAGCCACCTTACAAAGCCAGTTTGCTAAAGCCCTGCACTATCAAGCGCTCGGTGAAGACTGCGATATTGCCAGTGATGAGTTTACCGCTGATGAACGCATACAAATTTACCGCAATAACTTTATCGTCAGCTTAAGCGAAGTGTTGTCCGCGACCTACCCGATGGTTGAAGCGCTGCTTGGTGAAGAATGCTTTGAACAGATAGCTCGGCAGCATGTTCTTTCTTACCCATTAGAAGAAGGAAACGTGGTGCATTATGGCGAAGGCTTTCAAGACACCATCATGCAGTTTAGTCAGGTGATCGCACAAGCACCTTACAGCCCTGAAGTCGCACGCTTCGAGTGGCATATCGACCTAGCTCGTCAAGTACAGTATGAACAATCCAATGCAGCGGAATTAAAACCGCTTGCGTTACTTGGCGAAGTGAGTGAAGAGCAACAACCCGCTTTAGTCTTACATCTTAAAAAAGGCTGCCGCAGCTTTGACTCCAACTACGCAGTATTCGATCTATTTAGCGCGATTCAAACTGGGCAATTCGAACAACTTAATATCAACCAATTACAGCAAGGTGTCATCTCGATTCAAGCCAATGGAGAAGCCTTGTGTCACGCACTCGATGCTGATGTGTTCCAACTGCTGCAATGTTTAGAGCAGAAGCAGAGTTTGAGCGAAATACCTGAAGTTTTACTCGCTCATCTCAATCGCATCATGGCACTCGATATTGTTGACGGCTTTACATTGCAATCAATCTAAGGAGCACTCTATGAAGGATACGGTTAAAAACTTAGTGAATCGGTATGACGATTTAATCAGTACCTTACAAGCTGGCTTTGTCCCTTTACTACTTCTCTTTTGCCGCTTTTGGGTTGCTTGGGTGTTCTTCAATTCAGGACTAATCAAAATCTCGTCTTGGGATAGCACGTTGTACTTATTTGAGCTGGAATACCAAGTGCCAATCTTGCCATGGGAATTGGCGGCTTATTTAGGTACGGCTGCGGAGTTGGTTCTACCGGTGTTCTTGGCACTAGGATTGATTACCCGCCCGATGGCAGCAATTCTGTTTGTGTTCAACATCATCGCAGTGATCTCTTACCCACTGTTGTGGGAGAAAGGTTTTTATGACCACCAACTTTGGGGATTGATGATTCTTATCGTAATCGTATGGGGGCCAGGACCGCTGTCTTTGGACCACATCCTGAAAAAGAAAATGACGAGCTAAAAAAATCCCCGCATCATGCGGGGATTTTTTATTATTTATTCAAGTAAGCCAGTAGCTCTTCTGCTGAGATACCTTGCTGAGCGAGGTCTTTTGCCATCTGCTCGACTTGTTCATCTTTGCGTGACTCAATCACTTGCTGAAATTGGTACACGATATCACGCAAAATTGGCAGAGGTACTTGTTTAGCCGCACTACGAATACGCTCGGAGCTTTGATTACCCAGCTCATTAAGCAACTTGCCAAACATCACCTTTTCTGGTGAATCTTCCATTTGCTCTAGAATACGAGCCATTTCATACGTGGTTAACGACATTACTTTTTGAGTTCCGTTATGGTGTCAGGAAAAGTCTGAGTGACAAATATACACGCCTTACTTACATTGGAAAATACTAAATTACACTGATTTACGCTTTCGCAAAGCTCGAGTGCCAGTTCTTCCCTGCTTTTGTAAACAGAACGACCAACGCAGGTAATAGGACCCACATATGAATTGCAATCAAGGTTTGCGGATCCAGAGATAAGCGTTGCAGCGTACCCACCAACAAACCAGAGCCACTCATTTGGAACAATCCAAGCAGTGCAGCTGCCGTGCCCGCCTTATCACCAAACGGTTCTAACGCTTTCCCTGCCGCTGCACCCAGAATGAATGCAAAACCTACAGAAGACATGAAGATAGGTAGCATGAAAGAAAGCGCGGTATTCTGACCATTCATCACTAGCATGATCACACCAGCGAGACCCAGAGTTGAGATCCCGGTGACCAAGGTGTTGTGAGTTCCAACGCGCTCCATAAACTTAGGCGCCAGCATACATGCCGCAATGTTTATCACCGCATTTACACCAAACCAGAAAGTGAATTCATTCATCGACAGCCCCATCCCCGTCATCAATACCGACGGTGCTGAGGTAACGTAAGCAAGAATAACCGCCATCGCCATCAAGCATAATGACGCATGGAAAACAAAAGATGGTGTGCTAAGCACTGCCCAATACCGACTAAGCTTAAACACGGCTTGCTTTTCTGTTGACGGGTTAGTCTCTTTCATCATGAAAAACATCAATGATCCAGACACCACAGCAAAACCCGCCATAAAGCTAAAGTTAGCACGCCAGTCAAATTGTTGAGTTAACCAGCTACCTAGAATTGGAGCTAAAGCCGGAATGAAACAAATCGCACCGTTAAGGTAGCTGATCATTTTGCCGCTTTTTTCCGGGCCAAAGATATCGCGAACTGTTGCAAAGGCTGCTACCGATGTCGCACACGCACCTAAGCCTTGTAGCAGTCGGGAAACCAACATCCACTCAATATTTTGAGCACTCCACGCCAATAAAGCGCTCATCGCGTAAATGGTGATACCGCCCAATGCAACAGTTCGACGTCCGAGTTTATCTGCTAGGGGACCTGCGAATAGCTGACCAACACCCATAGCAAATAAGAACCAAGTGATCGTGTCTTGTGCTAGCGCATTATCGACCTGAAAAGTGGAAGCAATAAGAGGTAAAGCAGGTAGATAAATATCAATCGCTAAAGGACTAAAAAGAACCAAAAGGGTCAATAACGCCATCTGTTTTTTACTATTAGAAAACTGGCTAGACACACAACACTCCGAATTGGATAAAGAACTTTGGGTAAAGCTTAATCATCTGATGATATGAATGGAAATGATGTATAATCATGAGCATTATTCCCCAGAGGAAATTCACTGTGAACGTCGAAAAACTGGCTCGTATCGATTTAAATCTATTGGTCTGCTTTAAAGTGCTGATTGAAGAGTTAAACGTTACTCGTGCGGCCCACCGATTGTGCTTAAGCCAATCCGCCGTAAGTAAATCACTCGCTAAACTGCGCATTCAATTTGATGACCCGCTTTTCACTCGAAACTCACATGGATTAACACCTACGCCGCGCGCATTGTTTCTTAAACCGAAACTGGATCTGTTGATAAATCAGTTAGAAGTGCTGACTCAACCCGAAGAGTTTTCTCCGCAAAGCAGCGAATACCGTTTTCAAATAGCAGCGGTAGAGAGTGTCTACCCTCTCATTCTACCCCATTTCTTACCGGCGATTTTTCAACAAGCACCTGGCGTGACCATAAGCACACACCCGTGGTCGGATAATACATTTAAAATGCTTCAACGCGGCGAACTGGATTTAGGCTTAACTGGAAAAGATATCGATATAAACGATGCCAAGCTGACTCTTCAACCACCCGATGACATTTGCGAGTTGGAAATTTATCGTGATTACCAAATGTGCATCATTCGCAAAAACCACCCTGCGCTAAAACAACCTTGGAATCTGGAAGCCTATCTCGCCCTACGCCATGTACAAGTACGTTGTGATGGCAACGACCGTTGGTTGCTGGATTATCGCCTTGCAGATATTGGCGCCGACCGCGATATTGCCGTCACTGTGCCCGACTTTAACAGTGCCGCAAGTTTATGTTCATACACCGACTTTATCTTTACTGCGCCAAGTCATTTTGTGCAACTTGCGGCCAAACAGCTTGATTTGGTCGTGCTGCCACTACCGTTAGAATTCCCACCTATGGCTTACACTTTATTCTGGCACCGAGACAGAGAAAACGACCCTGCATTAGGCTGGCTACGTACGATGATCACACAAAAAACCGATCACCTTAGATAAAAACACCGCGCTCAATTTGCGCTTAGCGGCTAAAATGAGTAGCTTAACTGTCGTAGTCCTTTTTGGCTCATCTATGGCCTAGTTGTACTCCGACTCTATTGAAGTGATTGCGAACCTCAATGGAATCGTAAACTGCATGAAGCAGATGGAAACAGCTCCCACACCTGAGCATGAAGGAGCGGTAATTTGAAGGAATAACACAGATGCACAACGATACCCAAAGCCGCGTGAATGCAATTCGCGAATGGCTAGCACAACATAATATTGATGCCCTACTTGTCCCTCATGAAGACGAGTACTTGGGTGAATACGTACCAGCGCACAACGAGCGTTTACATTGGCTAACTGGTTTTACTGGTTCTGCTGGTGCTGCGGTAATCACCAAAGACAAAGCCGCTATCTTTGTTGATGGTCGCTACACAGTACAAGTAACAAAGCAGGTTCCTGCTGATCTATTCGAATACCGTCACTTGATTGAAGAGCCTGCACTAGATTGGATTAAAGACCATCTTGCAAATGGCGCGTCTGTGGCAATCGACCCTCGCATGCACAACGCTGCTTGGCTAGACATGGCACAAGCAAAACTTGCTGGCGCACTTGAGCTTAAGATTCTCGATAGCAACCCAATTGATGAACTGTGGCACGACCGCCCTGCTCCTGTGGTTTCTGATGTTCGCCTAATGGCAACAGAAGCAGTTGGTCAGTCAAGTGAAAGCAAACGCCAAGAAATCGCAGAGCTTGTGAAAAAAGCCGGTGCAGACAGCGCAGTGATCACAGCACTTGATTCTATCTGTTGGTTGCTCAACGTTCGTGGTCTAGATGTCTCACGTCTACCAGTTCTGCTTTCTCACGCGATTCTGCACTCAGACTCAAGCGTAGAATACTTCCTAGATCCTGCTCGCTTACCTGCTGAGTTTGACGCTCATGTTGGTGCGGACGTAACAGTTCATCACCCAGAAGCATTGCAAGCACGGCTAGAAACTCTAACTGGCAAGAATGTACTGGTTGACCCTGCGACAAGTAACGCATGGTTTAAGTTGGTTCTACAAAATGCTGGCGCATCTGTGGTGAGTAACGCTGATCCATGTCTAATGCCAAAAGCGGCGAAGAACGCGGTTGAAATCGCAGGCATGAAAGCATGCCATATCCGTGATGGTGTGGCGATGAGTAAGTTCCTATCTTGGTTAGATGCAGAAGTCGCTGCTGGTAACCTGCATGATGAAGCGACACTGGCAGACAAACTGGAAGCATTTCGTAGCGAAGACCCGACACTAATGGATCTTAGCTTTGATACCATTTCAGCGGCAGGCGGCAACGCGGCGATGTGTCACTACAACCACGAAAACCAACCTGAACCTGGCAAGCTAGAACTGAACACACTTTACCTAGTGGATTCAGGCGGTCAGTACCTAGATGGTACGACAGACATCACGCGTACAATTGCGATCGGTCAGCCTTCACAAGAGATGATTAAACAGTTCACTCTTGCGCTAAAAGGTCACATCGGTGTTGCTCGTGCACGTTTCCCGAAAGGCACACGTGGTTACCAAATCGATACGCTAGCTCGTCAGCACTTATGGGCGGAAGGCTACGATTACGATCACGGTACCGGTCACGGTGTTGGTCACTTCCTAAGTGTTCATGAAGGTCCAGCAAGCATTTCGAAGAAGCAAATCGACGTGCCTCTAACAGAAGGTATGGTGCTATCCAACGAGCCAGGCTACTACCGTGCAGATGCGTTTGGTATTCGTATTGAAAACCTAGAGCTTGTTGTTGAAACCGCAACAAACGGTGACTTCCCTGTTCTGTCATTTGAGTCGCTAACACGCTGTCCAATCGACAAGCGCAACATCAATGTTGATATGCTAACTCGTCCAGAGCTTGCATGGTTGAATGATTACCATCAGAAGGTATGGGATGAGATCAGCCCACTTGTTGAAGGTGATGTGAAAGAGTGGCTTCGTCAAGCAACGCTACCAGTAGCACACAGCTAGAAGCTAGAAGCTAGAAGCTAGAAGCTAGAAGCTAGAAGCTAGAAAAAAGTAGAGGGTTGATGTTTTGCATCAACCCTCTTTTCTTTACTTATGTTTCACGTGAAACATAACGATGACCAGTAGCTTTATTTGCTGATTAACCAGAATACGCTGAGTGCCAATCTCGCCATACAGGATCAAAGCCTTTGGCTCGAATCATATCTTCCACAGAACCAGCACTTCGCTCATCACTGATCTCAAACTGCTCGAGTTCAACATCATCCATCGCATAACCGCCCGGCTGAGTTTTAGATGCAGCAGACATACTGGTGATACCTAACGGTAATGCATTGTCTCTGAACTTTGGTGATTCACGAGTCGATAATGACAACTCCACTTCTGGATTCAACAAACGATAAGCGCAAATCAGCTGAACAAGTTGCTTATCCGTCATGACTGATTTGGGTTGTAGCGCGCCCTTACAAGGACGTAAACGTGGGAAAGAAATTGAGTAACGAGTCTGCCAATATGTGCGCTCAAGATAGTCCAAGTGCGCTGCCACATAAAAACAATCTGTTCGCCACTCTTCCAACCCTATTAAAGCACCAATACCGATCTTATCGATGCCCGCCTTTGCAAGACGATCGGGTGTATCCAATCGGTATTCAAAATCCATCTTATTGCCACGCAAATGGTGCTCGGCGTAAGTCGAAGGGTGATACGTTTCTTGATAGACCATCACCGCATCCAAACCCAATGTCTTGAGCTCAGCGTATTCGTCTTGATCAAGTGGCTGTACTTCCATCGCTAAATAGTTAAAGCGCTTCTTAATCATCGGCACCATTTCGCGGAAGTATTTCATGCCCACTTTGGTTTCGTGTTCGCCAGTCACCAGCAATACGCTATCAAACTTCATGCGCTTGATTGCTTCGACCTCAGCAACCACTTCGTCCCGATTCAAGGTACGACGTTTGATTCTGTTCTCCATCGAGAAGCCACAATAAGTACAAGCATTGGCGCACAAGTTAGAAAGGTACAGTGGAATGTAAAGCGACATGGTATTACCAAAACGCTTGCGAGTTGCCGAGTATGACAGCTGCGCCATTTGCTCTAAGTACGCTTCAGCCGCTGGTGAAATTAGCGCTTTAAAGTCTTCCAAATCACGCTTGGGTTTATTCAATGCTCGCTCGACATCTTGTGCCGTTTTCGCGTAGATCGACATCGAGATGTCATCCCAATTAAGCTGCTTAAATTGTTCAACGAAGCTCATGTTTTCCTCGCTTAATAGCTAAACCAATCTAGGACTAAAGCTCATCTAGGAATGACGTCAGTGGACTCGACGCAACCGCATGAGAAACCTTACCGGCAAGTCCAGCTTCATAAGCCATACGCCCGGACTCTACCGCCAACTTAAATGCCTTCGCCATCGCAACGGGATCGCTCGAAGCTGCAATCGCTGTATTGACGAGCACGGCATCCGCGCCCATTTCCATCGCACGCGCGGCATGTGAAGGAGCACCAATACCCGCATCAACAACGACAGGAACATTAGCTTGGTCGATGATGATCTCTAGGAAATCGTGAGAAACTATCCCTTTGTTAGAACCGATCGGCGCACCTAATGGCATGACTGCAGCACAGCCTACTTCTTCCAATCGTTTACACAGAACCGGGTCAGCATGACAATAAGGAAGGACAATGAAACCCTCACGAACCAGTTGCTCAGCGGCTGCTAGTGTCTCAATTGGATCGGGCATCAAGTACTTCGGGTCTGGATGAATTTCTAGTTTTAACCAGTTAGTACCCAACGCTTCTCTCGCCAATTGTGCTGCAAACACAGCATCTTTAGCATTCTTTGCACCTGAGGTGTTCGGCAATAAGTTCACACCCGCTTGTACTAACGGTAGCAAAATATCGTCTTGTTGGTCGTTCACATCCACACGCTTCAACGCCATGGTCGCAAGTTGAGAACCCGATACTTGAATCGCTTCTGCCATTAATCGGCTGTTGGCAAACTTCCCTGTTCCCGTGAACAGTCTTGATTCGAATTGTTTATCACCAATTTTAAGCATCGACTTTAACCCCCTGCGATCGCTTGAAACAAAGAGATGCTATCTCCCTGTGAAAGAACTGTGCTAGCCCACTCACTGCACGGCACAACATTGTTATTAATTGCAAAAACACAGCCCATTTCAGGCAGCGCAAATTGACTAATGATTTGCTGTAGATTTGACTCACTGGCAACTTGATGTGACTGGCCATTGATGACAATAGTGATCACATCTAAGTCAGCAGCTGTCATTTGTGTTGTTTGTTGTTCTGATAACGTCATTGCTTCCAACTCTCTTAATTCTGCCCATTACCCGTAAGCTAAATCTGAGCACACACTTGGCACTGTTTGTCTTTGCTTATCGCCATGGTTTGCCATTGCAGCTTCAATCCATCAAACAGGTGTAACTTGGCAGTCTCGACATGAAACTTTCCCGTCGCCAGTTTTTGAATTGCCGCTATCGCTTGGTAGTTGCCAAGTGTGCCCACCACCGGACCGACGACACCGCTCTCACTGCACTTTTGCGTTTGTGGTAATTCGTCGAACGGATACAAACAGCGGTAACACGCTTTACTCTGCGCTTCTTGTTCACTTGGTGTTTGGTAATCAAAGACAGCAAATTGCCCTTGCCAACCAATTGCCGCCGCCGAGATGAGCGGCGTATTTTGCTCGAAACAAACTTGGTTAATTAGCTGACGCGTTGGCATGTTGTCGGTGCAATCCAAAACCACATCCGCCAACATCACCTCAAGCTGCAGCTGTGCTTTGTCTAATCGCTTATTGATAGCACGAACTTGAACCATAGAATTAAGTTCAGTCAATTGCTTTACAGTCGCTTTTGTTTTCGCAACTTGGAGGTCTTGTTCACGATAAATGATCTGACGTTGTAGGTTACTGCTATCAACTTTATCGTCATCAACCACAACCAATTTACCAACCCCCGCTGATGCCAAGTACAAACTCGCTGCGCTCCCTAACCCACCACAACCGATGATCAGCACATGCGATTTACTCAAACGTTCTTGCCCAATTTCGGCAATTTCAGGCAGAGCGACTTGGCGCTGATAGCGAAGAAACTGCTTATCCGTGAGCATGCTCGCCTCTCTTGGTATCCGCCAATTCATTATTCTGATCAGTGAACGTTAGCTGTCTTTCTTTCATCAGTTGTGCAAAGAACTCGATGACGGACTGAGGTGATTCTGCCAACGTAATAGCTCGCACAACTGCCAAACTAGAAACACCTGTTAGCCAAACTTGGTCAGCATTAGATTGGTCGATACCACCAATCGCAACCGTCGGAAAGCCAAGCACATAGTCACTTACTTCTTTGTCTTTTGAAGGTCTGAAAGCAGCCTCTGTATTTGTATAAGGAATGCTATCAATCAGCTTTTGATACAAAGCCAAGCGCACCAAACCTTGTGGTTTCGATGGCATCTGTTTAGTGGTGGTTGGGAAAATATGCCCTAGCGCGATGTAACTAGGATGAATTTGTACGATGCGCAGTAGCTCATAATAACCATGAGTAGAAAGACCAAGACGAATGCCGGCTTTAGTTAGCTGAGCCAAATTCGATTCTTCTATGTCTTCTTGTCCTAGGTGGACGCCATAAGCGCCATGCTTGATTGCCAACTGCCAATAGTCATTGATGAACACTTGTGCTTGATACTGACGACCTAGCTCAATTGCTCGAATGATTTGTTGTTCTAAATCGGCTTGTTGTGGGTTCTTGATTCGCAGTTGAATAGTGTTGATGCCTAGTGGCAGTAGACGCTCAATCCAAGCAACATCATCAACGACTGGATAGAGCCCTAGACTTTGCTTAGTTAGAGTTGGAAAGCTAACGCTCTCACCTTGTGCAGACCAACCAACTTGAATACCTAGCCGGTTATCCTCTAGTACAGGTGTGGGGAAATCATCAAATTGGTCAGCCCACTGAGCGGATCGTCCCTCGTCAAGGTTGTCATTCAACAGTGTTTCACGTGAAACATTCGCTTGTTGAGTTAGCATTCCTCGAGCAAGTGTTAACGCATCTTCGATAGGAAAATCGAGTACTGTCAGCGTTACTATCCAAGCAAGGTGATGTTCAGGATCGAACATTGCGTTGAGTTTGGACTTAACGGAAAGCGCTCTCACTTCGTTGTTAATTGGGTGACGCCAGATATCAAGCTGAAGCACTTTCTCCTTTTTATCGGATACCTGAGTATCAGCAATACCAATATAAATAGCTTTCGACGGTTGCTTAGCACACGCTTCTACCGACAAAGCAGAACGGTAATAGAGCACAAATGAACTCTCATGCTCAGAGTCATAATCATCAATGAGATCAGTCGTTATGTGTGTGGTCTGTTGGCCGCGAACAAGCTGAATAGATTGAGTTGGGCTCACACCCAACTCAATGTCTTCTATGCTAAAACCCTGTTCTTTCGCCAACAACAAACATTGCTGAACTAAACCTGTCAGTTCAATCAACGATGACGGAATAAGGATTTTGCTCATTAGTCACTTACCTCGGCATGTGCTGCTGGGTGGTATAGCTCGGAACCTGACTCTCTAAATTCTTGCGATTTCTGACGCATCCCCTCAAAAGGGTCATCCAGCATTTTGATTGAGATAGCTTGGTCCGCAGCAACTTGCTCAGTGTCTTTCGCGTACTCTCGTACTTCTTGCGAAATCTTCATCGAGCAGAACTTTGGTCCGCACATCGAACAGAAGTGAGCAACTTTTCCAGACTCTTGAGGCAAGGTTTCGTCATGGAAAGCGCGCGCGGTATCTGGATCGAGTGACAAGTTGAATTGGTCTTCCCAGCGGAACTCGAAGCGAGCTTTAGAAAGCGCGTTATCACGAACTTGTGCACCAGGATGTCCCTTCGCCAAATCCGCGGCGTGCGCAGCAAGCTTGTAAGTTATCATGCCTACTTTCACGTCTTCTTTGTTTGGTAAACCAAGATGCTCTTTAGGAGTGACGTAGCAAAGCATCGCACAGCCATACCAGCCAATCATGGCAGCGCCAATACCTGAAGTAATATGGTCGTAACCTGGAGCAACGTCTGTCGTCAATGGGCCAAGGGTATAGAAAGGAGCTTCATGGCAGTGATCTAACTGTTCTTCCATGTTCTCTTTGATCATGTGCATTGGAACATGACCAGGACCTTCGATAATCACCTGTACGTCGTATTCCCACGCTATCTTGGTTAACTCACCAAGGGTACGAAGCTCTGCAAATTGCGCTTCGTCGTTAGCATCGGCCACCGAGCCAGGACGTAGACCATCACCGAGAGAAAGTGCCACATCATACTTAGCACAGATTTCACAGATCTCTCGGAAGTGGGTATATAAGAAGCTTTCTTGGTGATGCGCTAAACACCATTTCGCGATGATAGAACCACCACGAGAGACGATGCCAGTAACGCGTTTTGCAGTCATTGGCACATAACGAAGTAGTAAACCGGCATGGATAGTAAAGTAGTCAACGCCCTGCTCCGCTTGCTCAATCAGGGTATCGCGCATCACTTCCCAGTTAAGGTTTTCCGCAACACCATTCACTTTCTCAAGCGCTTGATACATTGGTACGGTACCGATCGGAACCGGACTGTTACGTAGAATCCACTCGCGAGTTTCGTGGATGTTACGTCCAGTAGAGAGATCCATAACGGTATCTCCACCCCAACGTGTCGCCCAAACGAGCTTCTCTACTTCTTCCTCAATCGAAGAAGTGACCGATGAGTTACCGATGTTGGCGTTCACTTTGACCAAAAAGTTACGTCCAATGATCATTGGTTCGGATTCTGGGTGGTTAATATTGGAAGGGATAATAGCGCGACCTTCGGCGACTTCTTTACGCACGAATTCGGCGGTAATATCTTTTGGTAAGTTCGCTCCGAAGCTTTGACCCGGATGCTGTTGATTCAGCACTTCATCGCGATACTTGGCACGCCCCATGTTTTCACGCAGCGCGATATATTCCATTTCTGGGGTAATAATACCTTTGCGAGCATAGTGCAACTGGGTCACGCACTGCCCATCTTTAGCACGTCGAATACGTGGTAGATTGCCGTAACGAAGATCGTCTAGTGTTTCGTCTTCTAAGCGTTCTTTGGTGTACACCGAGCTTACTTCATCAAGTAGCTCAGTATCGGCACGCTCTTCAATCCACCCTTCTCTCAGCTTAGGTAAGCCGCTATAGAGGTCTATGGTGTGCTCTGGATCTGTGTATACACCCGAGGTATCGTAAACGCGTACTGGCTCATTAGGCTCGAAAATAGGCGCTTCTTTTGTGCCTCCAATAAGGCTATCAGCGAGTGATATTTCACGCATTGGCACACGAATATCTGGACGTGAGCCTTCTACGTAGACTTTGCTTGAATTGGGGTACGGTTGTACCGAGAGTGTATCAATGAACTGTTTTGCTTCCAGTCTCGCTTGTTTGCGACTCGACATAGCATTTTTCCTTGCTTTGTTATACTAGATAAAAAGTAATTGGATAAAAATGCTTGGCGGATAGATGCGACAAGAGGAGTCAAATTAAGGCTAGTTAAAGCTTACGATATTTGCCTGTAACAACATTCGACTTTTGATAGATCAACCAGAAAGAGCTCCGGTGTGAATATCTTCTCTTGTTCCCTTCGCAGATTCTAATCTGATCAGGTTCAACGGATCCCGAATTAACGGTCTCAGCCTTATGGCACTCCGACAAGTGATGTCAGTATATAAAAACGGCTTGGTGAAACCAAGCCGACCTGTTCAATTTTTAACTACTTTGCTAGCTGCGCATCAATAATTGAAAGCCTATCCACGCAGCTGAAATACTTAACACTACATTCAACAATACGTTCAACCCCATCTTAAAGAAAGCGCCCTGCTGCATAAGCAACACATTATCCATCGAGAAGGTGGAAAACGTCGTTAGTGCCCCTAAAAAACCCAAGCCAATCACTTGTCGCCAAGGTTCCGTTGCCAAAAGTTCATTATCGAAAGCTGCTATCAATAAGCCCATCATAAATGAGCCAACAACGTTAACGGTTAACGTACCATATGGAAAACCACGCCCCAATAAAATGACACAAAGTTCAGAAATTAAGTAACGAGAACATGCACCAAATGCACCACCCAATGCAATAAAACCCAAAACGGATAGTTGTCCCATAATTCCCCCAGAAAAGTTAATGGCGACATTGTAATCAAATTTACGGCAATAGTGATTATAAAATCTTAGAATTCAGCAAAGTATAGCGCTTAAAACTTATCAAGATTTTAAAAGTTACAGGAGTCACTTTACTTCAATGTAACCCATCAAACCCGTCTTCATATGTTCAATTACATGACAATGGTACATCCAACGCCCTGGGTTATCTGCAACAAATGCCGCTTTCGCACTGCCGTTTTTTCCAAGTAAGACCGTATCGGTATGAAACGGTTCGTCGAGTTTTTTACCATCTAACTCAAGAACCGTAAATGTGTGTCCATGAAGATGAATAGGATGATGATATTGGGTGACGTTCTTTAGGTTGAAGATATAGGTTTTTCCCATCTCCAATGTTGAAAGCGGCGCTGGAATATTATCTTTGCTCATTCCCTCCCAAGCCCGTTTGTTCATCAGCCAGAACTTAGGTATCGCTTTGCCCGATTTATCAGCAGGAGTGATCGCCCCCTCCCACTCAAACACATAATCGATTTGCTCTGCATTTTTCAAATCGAGAGCTGGCACAGGGTTGAGAGGTAATAAAGGCAGTTTCTGGTTGCTCGGCAAGTCAGACTCAACAACGTCAAACTCGCACAAAGGGAATGGGAAGCGTCCTTTCATTTGACGCACATAAACACGTGTTCCAGCCTTCGGAGCAATCAATCCGATATCTAACCTCATTCCCGGACCAATTTTGTGCTGAGTGAGCTTATAAGGCGCTTTAACAGGATTACCATCAATAGCAATAACCCAAGCCTCTGCACCTTCAATAGCGATCGGGTAAGTAATGGTATTATCGACATTAGCAATTCTTAATCGCGTAGTGGCATTCTGCTTCAGCGTATAAACAGGTTCATGCACACCATTGACGCTACTCCACTCTCCGGGAGTCCCCATACGAGCGCTCAAGCGCGGCACCATAAGGTTCTTCCACTGACCTAGTTTGTCTAAATGCCAATGCTTGAGGACGACTTCATGCTCTTCATCAAACTGAACCGGCTCTGCCTCTTCAACGACAATTAGCCCGACTAAGCCCATACCAAGCTGCTTCACACTATTCATATGTGGGTGATACCAAAATGTGCCCGCATCTGGTGGTGTAAATTCATAAACGAATGTTTCACCTGGCATGATAGGCTGCTGGCTCAAGAAAGGGACACCATCCATTTCAATAGGAATTCGCAAGCCATGCCAGTGGATTGTAGTCGGCTCTGAAAGCTTGTTAGTAAACCGAATTATAACTTTCTCGCCTTGGCGAAAACGAATCGTAGGCGCTGGAATCGAACCATTAAATGCGAGTACGTCTGTGTTAAACCCAGGGATCAATTCTGCAGTAGAAGGCTCTGCAGTGATATCGTATATATATTGCCCCTGCTTATTAGTGCTCCTAGATAGAGAACATGTAGGTAGAACGGTAAGCGCGGAGATTGCTAAGGATGATTGAAGAAAGCGTCGACGAGATATATCCATACATAGTTACTCATTAATCCAGATCGGTTGAGTGTAACTAAATATAAATAGTGATTCCCCTTTATTATCAAAATTTCGGGCCACTGATCATTACAGCTAACTGTAGTTTCGTTCGTTCAGTAGATTAAATGCTGCCAAAGTACAGCAGAAAGCCATACTTACGGGATAAGAGTAGAAATAAGCTGTAATAATGAGAAGAAACCAGATACAAAAAAGGCTCTGACCTAAGTCAGAGCCTGATATGTGGCAGGGGTGGAGAGATTCGAACTCCCAACACGCGGATTTGGAATCCGCTGCTCTGCCAATTGGAGCTACACCCCTATAGAATTTTCATATTCTAGATTTGACAAAACCTCGCATAAGCGAGGTTGTCGATATTAAGTGGCGGAGTGGACGGGACTCGAACCCGCGACCCCCGGCGTGACAGGCCGGTATTCTAACCAACTGAACTACCA
>NZ_JAWORT010000032.1:0-38848 GCF_033337975.1 Vibrio sp. Vb2880 | reverse complement strand
GCTCGACTTGCATGTGTTAGGCCTGCCGCCAGCGTTCAATCTGAGCCATGATCAAACTCTTCAATTTAAGATTTTGTCGGCTCAATGAATACTGAACATTACATAATGTAATGTTTGAATTGACTGTGCTGAATCCGAAGATTCAATGGTCACTTCGTTTCATTGAAACCTAATTTGATACCAAAGTATCGAATTGGATTATCATCAACGAGTGCCCACACAGATTGATAGGTTCTTATTTTTAAAGAGCTTTTCTAACATTTTCAGCAACTTAGCCGCTCGTCGTTAGGGGTGCGTATCTTACTTCACACCGTGAGAGAGTCAAGCATTTTTTTCAAATTTCTTTTCTCTCTCTTCCCGACTCGCTGTGTGACTTTCGTCTCACTCCGTGTCGGTGGATGCGCAGTATAGGGAGTTGAGAAATTAGTACAAGCGTTTTTTGCAAATAAAAAACCAATCGGTCACAAATTAGCCAAAAGTGCGATATTTGCATATTTCTTCGTCACATTTGAGACATATCACAGCAATTGGTTGGAAAAACACCAACCATATACGTAAGATTCATGTGTCTATTCTGTTAATGGACAATCGATCTCTTTATCACTATGTGTAGTAATTAAAATGACGTCTAAAAAAAATCTGATTTTATGTGTTGGGCTGGCCATCGTTGGGGGAATCATCTTCTCTCAATTCATCATCCCACCAGCCTTGAGCTTCCTCATTGGTGTTATCGCTACTGCTTTTCTTTTTTCATTTTCTAGCAAAACACCTGTTCTTCAATCTTCGGAGCCTGATCCTTCAACTAAAACGCTGTATGTCGGCAACCTTCCTTATAAGGCCAATGAGAGTCATGTTCGCGATTTGTTTGCTGAATATGGACAGGTCTATGCGGTACGCTTAATGAAAGATAAGCGTACTGGAAAAAGAAGAGGGTTTGGTTTTGTAGTGATGGCTGCGGCAGATGCCAAGCCAGCTATCGCTAAACTTAATGAAAAGGAATATATGGAGAGAACGCTAAAAGTGAGAATTGCGAACGATCCTAAACATCCGGATGGCGGTAAACCTGAACAGGATTAAAACCTAGCTTCTTTAAACAAATGTTCAGTGCATCTTCCTGCCAAGGAGTTGCACTGGCATAAATCGACTTACTTCCCTCTTCTGTATCCTCAATTTCATCACTTAATAGCAATGCTTTTACTCGACGTGCAATCGCTGCGCCTGAATCAATTAAAGTAACGTCCCCACCCAAAGCTTGATGAATCTCCTCTTTGATTAAAGGGAAGTGAGTACAACCGAGCACCGCAACATCGACTTTATCGCGAAGGGGAAGCAGGATATTTGTCAGTTCGTCGAGAGAAACGCTGTTGCCTCGCAACTTCTCTTCGGCCATATCTACCAAGCGAGTTGATCCCACCAGCTCAACTGGTTTGCCTTGCGCAAAGTCCCGTATTAACTCGTGAGTATATTGGCGTGTTACTGTCGCCGGAGTGGCGATCAGCCCTACCCCTTTTGATGCTAAAAGCGATGCGGGTTTAATCGCAGGGACAACACCAACAACGGGAATCGATAAATTTTCGCGTAAGGAAGGAAGCACTATGGTGCTCGCCGTGTTGCAAGCAATGACAACAACGTCGACTTGGTGTTCTTCGACTAATGAAGAGACCAGTTGGTTAACTCGTGAAATGAGTACAGCCTGATCGAGTTCACCATAAGGGTAAGCCTGATTATCGAATAAGTATAAGTAGTCTAACTGGGGCAATAGGCGATGTATCTCTTGGAATACAGAAAGACCACCAACACCAGAGTCAAAAACTAGGACTTTTTTCTTACTTGCTACTCGCACGAGTCTTACCTAAAGAACAGAAACGTTGCGATCATACTGCGTAGATTTGTTTTGGCAATGCTTTAGCATGGTATCTTTGATGGCTGAATCTATCTCCAGATTCTACATCTCGCTTCGTCAACTCGATATGTCCTTGAAAAGATGGCGAAGACGTAACCAATGTGTGAAATTCACCATTTTCCCCACAGGGATCAATTTGACTTGGTAATGACTCTATTAGGGCTTTGTCATACCAGCGACCACACCATTCTGGAGGGAGAACTCTTCCGTCGATGGTGATTAACATCGTTTGAATACCACGCTCTATGATTTCCATCGCTAGTTTTTCGCTGCTCTCCCCTAATAGAGGAAAGACGCATTCCCAGCCAACAGGTTCAATATAGCTGCGTCGGTAATCGGCAATGCCATTACAAAACATATCACCAAATGCGACAGCTTCTATATTCAGACCACTACTTTGTAATGCATTAACGATGGTCGATTGATAAATGTCGTTACTTGGAAAGACTTCAGGTAGCTCGATAGTAATGAGCGGAAGCGCAAGTAAGTCTGCTTGCATTTGTACGACTTCAAGCGGAGTTGCTTGGAAAGGGACTTCTTTCCCTACGTAAGTCGTGTACAAACCGACAACTTGATAATTTGGATTCTCGTTAAGGCGCTCAAGCGTTAATGTCGAATCTTTACCGCTGGACCAACTGATCACCACTCGCTTGG
The DNA here is from genome assembly GCF_033337975.1 of Vibrio sp. Vb2880. NCBI lineage: Bacteria > Pseudomonadati > Pseudomonadota > Gammaproteobacteria > Vibrionales > Vibrionaceae > Vibrio > Vibrio sp. Vb2880. The sequence goes on along the minus strand of NZ_JAWORT010000032.1, from coordinate 36,291 downwards.
GTTTCTTCATTCGATTTTCCCCCACAAAATATTAAAAACCGCCCGAAGGCGGTTTGTGCTCATTCACGATTAGAATTCGTAGCCAACGTTGAGATAGTACGCTCGCTCTGCAGCAGGGTAACCTTTTGCCATCTCATACTCTTCATCAAGTAGATTATCGATACGAGCGCTAATAGAGGTCGACTCATTCGGATAGTAAGTCACCGCCGTATCAACCAACGAGTAAGAAGAAAGCGTAATATCTTGTGAAGGCCAAGTGCTGTAATCCACATCTGGACGCTTACCGACGTACTGATAGCTAACCGACCAATCCACTTTATCGAAGCTCACTAAAGCATTCCACTTATACATTTCTTTAGCGCGGCGCTGCAACTGATGCCCTTTATCGTCTTCAGCATCTTTGTAATCTGCACTCAACTGGTGCTGCACAATCCCTGTATCAAACTCAGCAACAAGCTCCACACCTTGGATATGTGTTTCACCATCGACATTCAAATATTTGTATGTGGTTGGATGGTAATCGATAAGATTCGTGATTTTATAGTCATAACCCGTGACGGACCAAAAAACGCCTTGGACATCACCGCTGAATGCTAGCTCCCAAGCATCTGACTCTTCCGGCTTAAGATCTTTCTCACCGTATGTTGGGTCATACTGTTGATATAGGTTTGGAGCCTTAAACGCAGTACCAAAAGAAGCTTTAACCCCAAACTCTGGCACAAATTGGTAACCAGCCGCTAAACTGTAAGTGAACTCACTACCGTATTCTTCGTTATCATCAAGGCGAGCACTGCCCTCAAGCATTGCTTTATCAATACTAGTCGTTGCCATACCAAACAGAGCGCCATTGGTACGATCAAACGTTTTATTCGCACTCTTGTCTTTATAAGACTCATTACGCCAATCAATACCACCAGCCAACGTCGTATTGTTGTTTAGCAAGTAACTGTTGGTCCACTGGACATTCTGCTGCTCAAGTTCATCTTTAGTACCTGAGTGTTTGCCTTTTGCTTGCTCATAGTTCCAAGACTTCTGTTTCTGTGCCGTTACTTGTAGTTCTGACATTACATTATCAGACTGATACTTACCGCCCAGAGTGACAGAAAGATCGTCTTTTTCTGCTTCGTAGTAACCGCGACTGCCGTAGCTGCTGTCATATTGATAAACATTTTCGTAAGCACGTAGGTTACCAAATGCAGACCACTGATCATTGAAGTTATGCACGTAACCTAGCAGACCATTCTTTGTATCAAAGCCATGGCGATCACCGTCATTAACTCCCGGTACAGGACGAACGTTATAACCATCATCACTTTCACTACCAAGCGCGATATTTAGCTGGCCGCTCTCTGTGACTTTAATACCAGATGCCACACTCAATTCCTGGTAATCTAAGCTGCCTAAACCCGCACTTAACTTCGTTCCTTCTTCGTCAGCACGCGCAATGGTGATGATATTGATCACGCCACCAATCGCTTCTGAGCCGTAAAGTGACGCACGCGCACCACGCACGTACTCAATACGTTGAACGTAAGTAAGTGGGATTTGGTTAAAGTCCACAGCGCCCTTCGCTGCTCGTGCAAAACGTACGCCATCAACCAGTACTAAAACTTGGTCGGAACTGGTTCCACGAACAAATAAAGACGCTAGCTGACCACGACCACCATTTTGTGAAACTTGAATCCCGGTAAGGCGACGCAATACATCTGGTAGGGTTTTCGCTTGAATGCGATCGATGTCTTGTCGAGTAACTACTTCGACATCTGCCAACGTACGGCTTTCGGCTTGCTCAAAACGGTTTGCAGTAACAACGATGGTTTCGTCAGTGGAGGTTTCTTGGGCCTGTAGATAAGAGACAGGTGAAAGCAGCGATGCCAAAGTGATCGCCAGTGCGGATTTTCTCATTGTATTGTCCTAAATCGCGTAATTCCTTCCGAGCCCTGTCATCATGACAGTCCAGTGCTGTGGCTCAGTTGTTGGCAGGTATTCGGACTCAAGAGCACGGGTGTACCGCCTACTTGCTCGACTTCCCACATAAACTAATGCAGTGTCTGATGAGCGTTCGTTCTCTTTTACCGCTGCGCGTCAGTTCTGGATTCACACCAGATTCCCATTTCAGCCATCTAGATTGCTAGATAGCACCAACTTGAGGCAAATATTATTCAGCTATTGATTATTTGTCCAGCCAATATTGCCCTTAGAAGTTGTAACGTTTTGATTGATTTTGCTTTCTACTCTGCCTGTACGCACTATCTTTAAATCAATTCCAGTACAAAACTGGACATCCTATTGAGATTGAATAAAATCTGCGCTCTTAAATTGAATGCACCATAAAAGGTAAGATCATGGCTACTCTTGATGTAAACCCACAACGCTACCAAGAACAACTGGCTGAAAAAGTCGAACGTCTCACGGATATGTTCGCGCCATACAACATGCCAGAACTGGAAGTGTTTGAATCACCAGAGCAGCACTACCGCATGCGTGCTGAGTTCCGTGTTTGGCATGAAGGCGAAGATCTTTACTACATCATGTTCAACCAAGAAACTCGTGAGAAGTACCGTGTTGACCAATTCCCTGCAGCAAGCCGTCTGATCAACGACCTGATGCCGCTATTGGTTGAAGCGATGAAAGACAACGACTCACTACGTCGTAAACTGTTCCAAGTGGATTTCCTATCGACGCTAAGTGGTGAGATTCTGGTTTCACTCCTTTACCATCGCCAACTTGATGAAGAGTGGATTGAAAACGCGAAAGCCCTTAAACAGCGTTTAAATGATGAAGGCTTCAATCTAAACATCATTGGTCGTGCTCGTAAGATGAAGATTGTCCTAGACCGCGACTACGTGATCGAGAAGCTCGATGTAAATGGTCAAAGCTACATCTACCAACAAGTAGAGAACAGCTTCACTCAGCCGAACGGCAAAGTCGCAGAGAAGATGCTGGAATGGGCGGTCGACTGTACTCAAGAAAGCACTGGCGACCTACTAGAGCTTTACTGTGGTAACGGTAACTTCTCGCTGGCGTTGGCACAGAATTTCGACCGCGTACTGGCAACTGAGCTAGCGAAGCCATCTGTGGTATCTGCACAGTACAACATCGCCGCCAATAAGATTGATAACGTACAAATCTTACGTCTATCGGCAGAGGAATTTACTCAAGCGATCGAAGGTAAGCGTGAATTCCGTCGTCTACAAGATGCAGGTGTGGATCTGAAGAGCTATAACTGCAACACGATTTTTGTCGACCCACCACGTGCTGGGATGGATGTCGATACGTGTAAGATGGTGCAAGGTTACGAGCGCATCATGTACATCTCTTGTAACCCTGAGACTCTAAAAGAGAACTTGGACATTCTATGCGAAACACACAACGTGACGCGTTTTGCTCTGTTTGACCAATTCCCTTATACCCACCACATGGAAGCGGGCGTGCTATTGGAACGCAAAGCGTAACCCACCGCGTCAAATACAAAAAAAAGCGAGCTCAATGGCTCGCTTTTTTTAATTTGATTCGTTTGCTTATTCCGCAGAAGTCTTCTTGCTGACAAAACCTAACTTCTTACCAATCCATGCGAGTAAGATCATTGAAACCATGATCGCAAAGAAGTTTGAGCCTGCTTCTGGGTATTGCGCTTTAATAAACGCAGAGTGACCAAACGCACCTACGAAGAAACACGCCAAGCCAACTAATGGGATATCTTCTGATACCGGATTATTTAGGTACTCTTGGTAAAGAGCTTGTACAGCCAGTACGAGTGCAATCAATGGGAAGATTGAAAAAGACACTTCACTCATGGTCAACCATGACAACAAAGCATCACCACACATACCTGCAACCAGTGCCAAAATCAGCGTTTTCTTTTCAGATTTATTTCCATTCGACATTATTCTATCCCGCCTTTTAATCGGTTACGTTCACGTTCTTTGCGATACCAATAGGCCCCTTTGGCTATCATTCGCAATTGCATGATCAATCGCTCGGCGAGTTCATCGCGCTCACGTCGATCTAAATCTAAAGCTTCAGCCCCCGAACTGAAAACCAAAGTCACAGACGCTTCTGCTTGAGTATACGCCTCTTCTCTGGTCACGCCGGTGCTCATTAAATACTCGGTTAATTCTGCCGCAAAATGCTGGATTTCTCGAGCAACAGCGGTACGAAATTCAGCAGAAGTGCCGGAGCGCTCACGCAACAACAAACGAAAAACGTTCGGACTACTTTCAATGAATTCCATAAAGGTTTCGACCGAGGTACGTATTACGCTACCTTCTTTCACAATACGTTGACGCGCCTGACGCATCAGTTGGCGTAGTAGCAAACCGCCTTCATCAACCATAGTTAAGCCTAGCTCATCCATATCTTTGAAGTGGCGGTAAAAAGAAGTCGGTGCAATCCCTGCCTCTCGGGCGACTTCTCGCAAGCTAAGGCTGGAAAAGCTGCGATCCGCACTTAATTGACTAAATGCCGCATCGATCAATGATCGACGTGTCTTCTCTTTTTGCTGTGCGCGGATTCCCATCGATTTCATTCTTAACTTGCTCTTTTTCTGTAGGGTACAAGAGCCTCAATATAACGCAATTTGCTCCTACGGAGAAAGATATGTTACTTCGCTCGCTCTGAGCGCCGAGAACGTTACTATTGACATGCATCTAATTGCAATGTTCTCGATGCAATTTATAGACATACAACATACCAAATCACCCTTTTGGTCGATTCTGCGTGATCACTTCCACTCTCTAACAGGCATGACGTGTACCAATAGAGTAAATGAGTTAAAATCGCGCTAAAGCAATGTTAAGCAAATATAACAAGGAAGGCATCATGGCGCATGTTAATCACTATGACGTGATCGTAATCGGTAGTGGCCCTGGCGGAGAAGGGGCTGCAATGGGATTAACCAAAGCGGGACTGAATGTTGCCATTGTCGAGAAAGAAAGCAGTGTCGGCGGCGGTTGTACTCACTGGGGTACCATTCCATCAAAAGCACTGCGTCATGCCGTTAGCCGCATCATCGAATTTAATAGCAACCCGCTATTTTGTCGAAACAACACCAGCGTTCATGCAACATTTTCTGACATTTTAGGTCATGCTAAATCGGTCATTGATAAGCAAACTCGACTTCGTCAGGGCTTTTATGACCGTAACTCATGCACACTTTTGTTCGGAACCGCGCGATTTATCGATAACTACTCAATTGCAGTGATGCAAAGCGACGGTACAGAAGAAATCTATTCTGCGGATAAGTTTGTCATCGCGACGGGTTCTCGCCCGTATCAGCCTGACGACGTAGATTTCTTGCATGAGCGCATCTACGACAGTGATTCCATTTTGAACCTGAAACACGACCCTCGCCATATCATCATTTACGGTGCGGGCGTTATCGGTTGTGAATACGCTTCTATCTTCCGCGGCCTTGGAGTGAAAACCGACCTTATCAATACCCGCGACCGCTTGTTGGAGTTTTTGGATAACGAAGTGTCAGATGCGCTGTCTTACCACTTCTGGAACAGCGGTGTGGTAATTCGTAATGATGAGACCTATGAAAAAATCGAAGGCACAGAAGATGGTGTGATTATTCACCTACAATCTGGCAAGAAGATGAAGGCTGACTGCTTGTTGTATGCGAATGGTCGAACAGGTAACACCGATAAGTTGAATTTGGGTGCAGTGGGTCTGGAAGCGGACTCTCGCGGACAACTAAAAGTAAACCGTAACTACCAAACCGATATCGAACACATTTACGCTGTAGGCGATGTCATCGGTTACCCTAGCCTTGCAAGCGCCGCTTATGACCAAGGGCGATTTGTCGCACAAGCCATTACGAAAGGTCAGGCAGAAAACTACCTGATTGATGATATTCCAACGGGTATCTACACCATCCCAGAGATTAGCTCTGTGGGTAAAACCGAGCAAGAGCTAACAGCTGCGAAAGTACCGTATGAAGTAGGACGCTCTTCGTTCAAGCATCTAGCTCGTGCACAGATCGCAGGGAAAGACATCGGTAGCTTGAAGATATTGTTCCATCGTGAAACCAAAGAAATTTTAGGGATTCACTGTTTTGGCGAACGTGCCGCGGAAATTATCCACATCGGTCAAGCCATTATGGAGCAAAAAGGCTCAGCGAATACCATCGAGTATTTCGTCAATACCACCTTCAACTATCCAACAATGGCCGAAGCGTATCGTGTCGCTGCGTTGAATGGTTTGAACCGCTTGTTCTAATCTATGCTTCTTGATAGCAGACAGAAAAACAGCAGGCTTGGACCTGCTGTTTTTATATCAACATTGTGCTAGGAAGGTATCCTTGTGCCATTGGTAGAGAAAGATAACCCCTAAACCAATACCCCGCATCAACATAAAGCTCGTCATTGCAAACCACAGCGCGTGATTTTCCCACTCGGCGAATAAGTAAAAGACAACGAAGAAACTGCTGGTCGCGACAAACATACTATTGCGCATGTCTTTGCCTTTGGTTGCACCGACAAAAATGCCATCCAATAGAAAGCACCACATCGACGCAAGTGGCATCACCACCAGCCAAGGTAGATACACCGCTGCTTGCTGTTGGACCGTCTCAATTGAAGTGATCATGGCGATCAACTCCGATCCCGCCAAACCAAAGAGCGCGGTCAGTCCTAAGCAAATAACCAAACTCCAAAAGAAAGTGCCGACAAGCGATGCACTCAATTGTTGCCTATCTTTGGCACCAATCGCCTTCCCGACCATGGCCTCCATCGCATAAGCAAAGCCATCCATGCCATACGAGATAATCATCAGGAAGCTCATCAGAACCGCATTTGCAGCGACAACCTCATCACCCAAGCTCGCGCCTTGGAACGTCATAAAGCTAAAAGCCGCTTGCAGACACAAAGAGCGTAAGAAAATATCGCGATTCAATTTCACGAATCGCCCTAAACCGTGTTGAGTGCTGGCTAGCAACTTTTGAGGTGATGGTAATTGCCTCTCTCGCCAGGTTTTCCAGACACACATGAGACCAAAACCCATGCCAGAGTAGTCAGCAATCACCGATGCCAGCGCAGCGCCTTCTACTTTCCACCCCAAACCAATCACAAACAACAAATCGAGGGCAATATTAGTCACGTTGGTGATGATCACCATCCACATTGGTGCTTTGGAATTTTGCGTTCCGAGCAGCCACCCCAACAACACAAAGTTCATTAGCGCAGCGGGGGCACTCCACACACGGATAGAGAAATATTGCATACCGTAGTGTTTTACCTCTGCGCTGGCGTCACTCCAACCAAAGATCAAATCAGCTATCGGGGTATGGGCAATAAGGAAGACTAACGCAAACAGCAGCGCCATAAGTGAGCCTTGCATAAACACCAAGGCAAGTTGCTTTCGGTCTTCACCGCCATAGGACTGCGCCGCCAACCCAGTAGTCGACATACGCAAAAAACCAAGCAGCCAAAACGTCACGCTGATCATGGTGCTGCCCAACGCAACACCACCCAAATACCAAGCGTGGTCTAGATGACCAATCACCGCAGCATCGACCAAACCGAGCAATGGAACAGTAATATTCGACAGCACCATAGGTATCGCTAAAGCTAAGACTTGGCGATGAACTTTTGGGTTAGATAAAGGAGAGAAGATTGAATTTGTCACAGGCACCTCATCAGTAAGATCGACGAGTGTACCTGAGCGCTTAACGACTAGCCAATTACCACTTGATATGAACGAGTACTGGCGTGAGGCGATGCTTCAACATTGGAATCTTATTAAGCCAACGCTGCCAAGCTTTCCAACGAGAACAGAATCTATCGAATGGCGAGAAAGCTTTCACCCACTTTGCCCATGGTAACCATTGCAATATCTGTGCTGCAGGCGCTTCAAAGCCATGAGCATAACGATCAGAGCCAAGCTTTTGTCCCCACTTGGTTTCCGTTAAATCTCCTGCCAGCACCATACACAGTTCAGCAGAAACAAAATGTCGACCTAAGGTTTGAATAAATTTCGCGACTTGACGCTCTGTGCAATCGAGCAGTGCCATTTCACATAAAATGAGTACCGGTGCTTGCTCTGGAATGGCTAACGTCTCTAGCCACGACATTTCATCCACACTGCCACAGCGATGTTCATAACGTTCATTTTTGTGGAACAAACGCTGACGCCATACCAAATTTTCCGTCACATCCAGCTCTATCCAATGGCAACGTCCATTATCCAAACGATAAAAGCGGGTATCCAACCCCGCTCCGACATTGATTATCCAAGCATCGGGATACTGCTGTAAGAAGTGACTAACCTGCTGGTCACAAAGCTGAGTCAGCGTCACGTGCAGCAATTGCTTCTGCGCAATATCACCACTCAAACAATCCGGCGCCATCTTACAGCTCAAACACGCTTTAGCAGCTATCGGATCGTACACCAAGCCATTGTCGACCATGCTTTCACGGCTACGCAATAACAGTGGCTTTAATAAATGGTTAGGAACTTGATGTTTAGACTGAGACATGGGCATTTCCTGCGCCAGAGAGAAAACATAGACATTAATAAAGATGATAATGAATATCAATTACATTATCAAGCTTATAAATTGGTCAAAACAAACAAGGTCAAGATGATGAGCAAGCTTTTGGAGGAAGTAGAAAAAGAGAAAAGACAAAACAGCCCAGATCAACTGGGCTGCTTAAATACACTTACATCCAATCGGTATTACGAATAATACCAACGGCTAAGCCTTCAATCGTAAGGTGCTGAGACGTTAAGTCCACTTGAATTGGGGCAAACTCTTCATTCTCAGCATGCAGTAATATGGTTGAACCTTTGCGCTCCAAACGCTTCACAGTCACATCATCATCAACACGCGCAACGACAACTTGACCGTCTCTCACGTCTTGGGTTTTATGCACCGCGAGCAGATCGCCATCCATAATCCCGATGTCTTTCATACTCTCGCCATTTACACGAAGTAAGAAATCCGCTTGCGGTTTGAACATCGCAGGATCGACTTGGTAGTGCGCCTCTACGTGCTCTTGAGCCAAGATTGGCTCACCCGCTGCGACTTGACCAATCAAAGGCAAACCCTGCTCATCATTGGCTGCGTCTTCAAGCAGGATACGAATCCCACGAGAAGCGCCTGGAATAATTTCAATTGCTTGCTTACGAGCAAGCGCTTTTAGGTGTTCCTCTGCGGCATTCGCAGAGCGGAAGCCAAGCTCACGCGCAATCTCTGCACGAGTTGGTGGCATTCCGGTGTCGTCGATTTTACTTTTAATCAAATCGAAGACTTGTTGTTGGCGTGGCGTTAACGGCTTCATGTCTCACCTGTCTTTTTATACAGTTAACTGTGAGTATATCCAGTAAATGCTCAAATGAAAACCCAATTGGTTGTTTTTTAATTTATTTGTGGGGAGCTTTCAGCTTACCAATTAAGTTCATTCTTTATTCGTTTAAAACACCGACTTTTCAGTTAATCAAGTCAAAGCAATAACTTAGGGGTTCGACTAATTTACAGCCAATAAAATTAAAAGGTTTGACCAGTTTCTGGTATCCTTGCAGCGCTTAAATTTTATCGCCTAGGCTTATTTCTATTGCCGTACTCATCTCTTTTTATAGAGAAGACATGCAAAGCGGAAACTGAAATAAGGTTAGGCCTGTTTGAATACCTATTGAGGCTGTGAACTTTATGTCTTCTGGACAATCATTTTCACGTTCATTACTAAAACTACCTTTATCGGTACTGGTAAAGGGCACCACAATCCCGTCGAATCCGATTGAAGATCTGAACATCGACCTAACTAAACCGATTGTATATGCCCTGCCGTTCCGCTCGAACGTGGATTTGCTGACACTGCAAAAACAAGCCATGAGCCTTGGTCTACCCGACCCGCTCAGCCCGCTGGAAATCAATGGCAAAACGCTGAACCGTTTCGTCTTTATCGCTGCGCGTCCAACTGTGATGAACAACGATAATGATGTCCCAACCGATTCTGTCTCTCTGTTCACTGACTTACTGGAACTGCACAAGCTGGATAGTGAGTTGGATGTTCAAATGATCCCTGCAACCGTGCTTTGGGGTCGTAAGCCAGGTAAAGAAGAGAACCAAAAGCCTTACCTTCAACCGATGAATGGTCCGCAAAAAGCCAAAGCAGTAATGGCGGCGGGACGCGACTGCTTAGTTCGCTTTAGTCCCGTGGTATCTCTGCGTTATATGGCAGACTCTCACGGTACCGACAGCGCAATTGCGCACAAACTGGCTCGCGTGGCGCGTATCCACTTCTCACGCCAGAAACTGGCTGCTTCAGGCCCAAACTTGCCACAACGCCAAGTGTTGTTTGCTCGTTTACTAAAATCTCCAGCTATTGAACTGGCGATTGCTGACGAAGCCAAGATCAAAAACATCTCGATTGATAAGGCACGTAAAGAAGCCCACGACATCATGGATGAAATCGCCGCCGACTTCTCCTACAGTCTAGTGAAAAACGGCGACCGCATCCTGAGTTGGTTATGGACAAAACTATACCAAGGTTTGCACATCAATAACGCCTCGACTGTGCGTCGTTTAGCGCAAGACGGCCACGAAATTGTGTACGTTCCGTGTCACCGTAGTCACATGGACTACCTGCTGTTGTCTTATGTTTTATACCATGAAGGCATGGTGCCTCCGCACATTGCGGCAGGCATTAACTTGAACTTCTTCCCGGCCGGTCCGCTTTTCCGTCGTGGTGGGGCGTTCTTTATTCGTCGTAGTTTTAAAGGCAACAAACTGTACTCAACCATTTTCCGTGAGTATCTAGCTGAGCTGTTTGCCAAAGGCTATTCAGTCGAGTACTTCAGTGAGGGTGGTCGTTCACGTACAGGTCGCTTACTGCAAGCGAAAACGGGTATGCTGGCTATGACCATCCAAGCAATGCTACGTGGTCTAAACCGCCCAGTAACACTAGTGCCGGTCTACATCGGCTACGAGCACGTAATGGAAGTGGGCACTTACGCGAAAGAGCTGCGTGGCAAACGCAAAGAGAAAGAAAACGCAGGGCTTGTACTGCGTACTCTGCGTAAACTGCGTAACTTTGGTTTGGGCTATGTGAACTTCGGTGAGCCAATTCAGCTCAACCAATACTTGAACGAGCATGCTCCTGAGTGGACGAAAGACATCGACAGCATGGGTGGTAACAAACCACAATGGATGAATCCTGTGGTCAACGACCTTGCTAATAAGATGATGACGCACATCAATGATGCGGCGGCAGCAAACGCGTTGACCTTGTGTGCAACCGCACTGCTTGCTTCTCGTCAACGTGCACTTTCTCGTGACTCGCTGATCAATCAGATCGAGTGTTACTTAAAGCTACTCAAAAATAATCCGTACTCAAGCACCTCCACTATCCCTACCGAAAGTGCTGAGGAGTTGGTTGATCATGCAATTTCGCTTGATAAGTTCGTGATTGAAACCGATAGCATGGGTGACATCATTTCGCTGGACCGTAGCCAATCGATCCTGATGACCTACTATCGCAACAACATCATTCACTTGTTCGCTCTGCCGTCATTAATTGCCCAAATGCTCATTCGTCAGCGCAACCTTTCGGTAGCCAAGATTCAAGCGAATGTCGCGCAAATCTACCCATTCTTGAAGAAAGAGCTGTTCTTAAGTTACCAGGAAGACGAGTTAGATGAATTGGTCGTTAAAACGCTGCATGAATTTGCCGATCAGAAAATGATTAGTCTTGATGGTGATAAGCTAGAGATCAATCAATCGAACAACCAGCCTTTGGTTCTGCTAGGTCGTACGATAACTGAAACGCTGCAACGCTACTCTATCGCGATGAACTTGCTTGTTGCTTACCCTGAGCTGGGTAAATCGGACCTAGAGCAGAAGAGCCAAGATATTGCTCAGCGCCTAGGGCGTTTGCACGGTATTAATGCGCCAGAATTCTTCGATAAAGGTGTGTTTACCGCGATGTTCAATACGCTCAAACAGCAAAAATACCTCGATAACGATGGTAACTGTGACACGAAGAAAACGCAGCAATTTGCACGGCTACTGTTCACTCTGCTTTATCCAGAAGTGAAACTGACGATCGAAGAGAGTATTCACCAACTTCGGTCGTAACCGTTTTACCTTCTTCCAATAAGAAAAAAGGCATCCAATCGGATGCCTTTTTCTATTTCTTCGCTTACCAAAATGCGACCAGTAACCCTATCGCTATCACCATGCCAACATAATTGTTGTTAAGGAAAGCCTTAAAGCACAACTCACGCTCACGGTGACGAATTAAGTGCTGCTGATAAACAAACAACGACGCTGCAATCAAAAGGGTCCAGTAGTAACTTTGTCCCAATTGGTAGAACTGCCCTAACCAAACCAACATCGCGAGTGTAATAAGTTGCAACACACCAATAATAAGCTTGTCATGACGACCAAACAGAATTGCCGTCGATTTAATGCCAATCTTTAGATCATCATCTCGGTCTACCATCGCATATTGAGTGTCGTACGCAATGGTCCACAAAGCGTTAATGAGGAACAAAAACCAAACAATCAATGGTAATTCCCCAGTTTGTGCAGCCCACGCCATTGGAATCGCCCAGCTAAAAGCCAAGCCTAAAAATAGCTGTGGAATATGAGTGTAACGCTTCATAAATGGATAGATGAACGCCAACACAATGCCAGCGAAGGATAGCTGAATCGTCAGCGGGTTCATGGTCAGCACTAACAAAAACGAGCTGATACCCAAAACCAAAAATAATCCAATCGCTTCTTTTGCTGTCACTTTCCCTGATGGCAGTGGACGTTGCTTAGTACGCTTTACATGGCCGTCGACTTTGCGATCTGCAAAATCATTAATCACGCACCCCGCACTACGCATTAGGAAAACACCCAATACAAACACGATGAATACATCCCAACTTGGCATCCCTTGGGCTGAGATAATTAGCGCCCAAATCGTTGGCCACATCAGTAACAGTGAACCAATCGGGCGATCCATGCGCATCAGTTGCCAATATGCTTTGGCTTTTTCTGCGGACATTTACACTGTCTCCTTAGCGTAAACTGGTGAATTAGATAAGAATAACTCGGCGACTAGCATCGGTTTGTGATTCATCCACAACCTTGAGCGTCGTGCTAACAAACGTCCTTCTGGTACGGCTACCCATCCCATTTGCAAAGAGTCCCGCTCAACGTTATCTGCGCTAAACACAGTTAGTCCTAATGGGATATCCCCTTGTTGAGCCAAATCATACTGCTGATCAACTAAGGTTGAACGAGGAATCAATGTCCGCCCAATAACCCAGTTATTATTGTCACCGCACAAAATTACCTCTCTCAGTAAGCAATCTTGTTCGGACAATAACTGGCTTTCGTCCTGTTTTAATGTCGCTGCAGTGACGATCTGATTTTGTAGCAATTCTACCGTTAACGCTTGGCAGTGCTGTTTTAAACGACGTGACAAAGACCCTTGCTCTTCAAGCCAGTGCTTGGCAAATTCATTTGGAAATTCGAATTCTTCGGGGTTTTGCCACTCTACTTCCAATAAAGAAGCAAGATAGAGTGATGTTGGCTGATTCATACTAGTATTCAATTGGAGGCTTTATGCGTACAATAAAGCAACAACTTACCGTCCATAGTAATGTATGTAACCGTAAGTTCCGTTATTTGTTATAGACGGCCCATTGTATCAAGACTGAAGCGATTCGAATATCGCGATCCAGAGAAAGAAAAGTTAGAAATATGTACAAACGTTATATAGCCCAAATTATTTTTGCGTTAACCATACTATTCGCCGCACCAAGTTGGGCTGAAACGGAAGAAGCTGGACCTAAGTTGGCATACTTTACCCTAGAGCCTGACCTCACTACTAACTTTTATACCAAAGGCAAAAAGTTAGGTTATGTGCAAGTGCGCATCGACATCATGGTAATGAGTCAACAAGATTTATCAGTTGTTGAGCATCACCAACCTTTGATTCGCGATGCAGTGATTGAATTACTGGGTAAGCAAACAGAAGATACGATTAAGTCCCTGTCTGGCCGAGAAGATCTGCGCAAAACCTTAGTGACGACCCTCAACGAAACGCTTTTACCTGAAACAGGTAAAACCATCATTGCCGATTTGTTGTTTACAAAATACCTTTATCAATAAACCCAAATCCGTTTTGAACATAAAAAAAGACCGCTCTTAAGCGGTCTTTTCATTTCATCTGCTTTAGGCTTGCTGTTGGTATTTCATCTTGCCTGAATCAAACAGCGCAATCGCCATCCCCGACAGTAGCCCAACTAAGTGAGCGGTGTTTGCAATCGCCATAAATGGCTGCACAAAACCAAGAACTAACCATACCAACATAAAGACGATAATTGGCTTGGGTAGCGTAAGGCCTAAATGTGGCAAGCGGTAACCCAATATCCACAAATAACCAAGCAGTGCATAGACCACGCCAGACAAGCCGCCGAAGTTAGCCCCTTCAACATAGAACTGGCCTGCCCCTGAAAGCGCTGCCGACACCACAAAGAGTTGCAATAGCTTACCGGAACCGAGACGACGTTCGATGTCGCCACCCAACTGCCACCACCATAGTAAGTTAAACACGATGTGAGTTACTGAAAAGTGCAGTAACGCATGACTTAGCCATCGCCACACTTGCCATTGTTGCCCCTCAAAAGCCGGGAAGTGCAACAACTTAAACACGCCATTGCCAAAGCCAAACATTTGTAACAAGTAGATGATGATACAGACTGTCATGATCAGCAAAGTCATGGGGCCAGCTTTCGCTTTGACCATGCTTATGATACTCGGGCTGGAATAATGAAATGTGCTCTTACGAGTATCGGCAACGTCCCACGAGGCGGCGCTGTATTTTGAATCAGACGGGTTAGCAAGGAACTGCTTAAGTTCGGCTTCCGCTTCTATTTCATGCTGGCTATCAGTCAGCCACAGCGCAAATTGCCCATCCCCTTCTGGCATCATTTCGATGTCAATTTGGCGAGAGGCCATATAATCAATAAAGGCTTGCGCCATACGTGGATTATTTAACGTTACCAATCTCTTCATTAACTTCTCACTATCGGTAGTTCTGCTCGATGCCAGGCTTCAAAGCCACCATCTACACTGTACACCTGTTCAAAGCCTTGGTTAACCAAATATTGCGCCGCACCTTGGCTACTAATACCGTGGTAACACATCACTAGAATAGGTTGTTCGAACTCCACTTCATCCATAAACGCAACGATCGTATCGTTAGTTAAGTGATACGCGGACTCCGCATGCGCAACGGCAAACGATTGAGGGTCACGGATATCTACAAGCTTCGCATCACCCTGCTCGAGCAGCGCTTGCGCACCTTGTACATCGATATGCTTAAACTGATCCATTTACTTTCTCATTGTCTTATTAATATACCCAAGCAACCTCGAACCTAACGTACTAATCAGCACCCGTGGTACAGCATAAAATCCATATTTGAAGCTGCTTGGGTATACTGCCGCTATTGTAACCTATCCAACGGCAAACTTAGACACATGGATAATCAGGGTTTTCAAAAGTGTACACATTCCAACCATTTGTGGATAAAGCTGTGAATTGCGTTGATAAAGTGTATTTGGATCTTTTGATCCACAATATGTAGTGATGATCCTGATCTAACTGTGTGTATATCTATAACTATCCCCAGATGGAAAAGTGCTTGAATCCCTTATTTTGTCCGGGTTTCGAACAGTTGATAAATAATTACTTCACAGAGTTATACACAGGTAGCACATAAAATCCGGATCGCAAACGCTATCGATTTTCGATCGACAATAAAAAAGCCGAGATCACATGATCTCGGCCTTCTATGAAAATCTTACTTTCAATTAGCAGTGGAAATTAAAATTCACCCACGGCCAATTTTAATTTCTTCATTGCATTTTTTTCTAGCTGGCGAATACGCTCGGCAGAAACACCGAACTCATCAGCTAAGTCTTGCAATGTTGCTTTCTCATCATCTAACCAACGAGAACGCACGATGCGCTGACTACGCTCATCCAAACTCGCTAATGCATGACCCAAGCGATTGTTGGTATGCATTTCCCAGTTGGCGGCTTCAATGTTGTCGGCCACATCAGACGATTTGTCTTCTAGGTATAGCATCGGCGCTGTGTAAGCGTTTGAACTGTCGTCTTCATCAGTTGGCATATCAAAGGTTGAATCCACCGCCGCTAAGCGTGATTCCATCTCGCGAACTTCAGAAGGCTCAACACCTAACTCGCGCGCAACGGTTTCCACTTCACCGTTGTTAAACCAACCCAAGCGCTTTTTCGACTTACGCAGGTTGAAGAACAATTTACGTTGCGCTTTAGTGGTCGCAATTTTCACGATACGCCAGTTACGTAGCACGTATTCGTGGATCTCTGCTTTGATCCAGTGGACAGCAAAAGAAACCAAGCGAACCCCTACTTCTGGGTTAAAACGCTTAACGGCTTTCATTAGACCGATGTTACCCTCTTGCACAAGATCCGCCATCGGCAAACCGTAGCCAGAGTAACCACGAGCAACGTGAACAACGAATCGTAGGTGCGAAAGAATTAGACCTTTTGCAGCCTCAATCTCACCTTTATAGTGTAATCGTTCTGCCAGCTCACGCTCTTCGTCTGCAGTCAGCATTGGGTAGCTGTTTACTGAGCGAATATAGCTATCAAGGCTATCTTGCGTGACTAGAGCCATCGGATACGCTTCTTTTGTCATTCAATTCCTCATCAATCTCTGATCTGGAGCATTACATTGCAATTTAGCTTCGATATCTTGAACTCAAAATGAACAAGTTTCAAGAAGGGGAAGCAATTATCCATAAACATTTGGTCTAAGCAAGGGTTCAAAATTAGCTAGTGCTAATGAAATCCAAGTAATAAGACCGCCATCACTTAAACTGGTTCAATTTCTTTTAAATGTCGTTGCGCAGAAAAACGCGCCGCAATACATCCCAAAAGACTCCCAATGATGATTAATAACAAAGATTCATCCCAACTTAGACCAATCAGGCGGAACTGGCTATCGTACAACGCAGCAAGGTCTTCCACCGCACTATTCATGACAATGGTCACTAAAGCCGTTACCAACCACGCAATAGTGGCACCTAACACGCCAAACCACATGCCTGTGTACAAGTAAGGGCGCAGAATAAAACTGTCCGTCGCACCGATCAGTTTCATGGTTTGAATCTCTTCTTTATTCGCCAGCACATTAAATCGCAATGTATTGCCAACGATTAAAAATACCGCACCGAGCATCAGTACTGTCAGGGTAATGACAATAATACTCGCGAGAGTTTTGATGGCATCAAGACGCGCCAGCCAGTCTTCGTCAAGTCTCACGTCGGTCACATCTTGTTGCTCTCGAACGTCTTTGGCTAATGACTGAATATCACTTTTTAGCTCCGAATCTGGCGTAATCACCAACACACCAGGTAGCGCATAGCCACTTAAAAGACTGATAGCTTGGTCGAACCCTGCATATTGGCTTAAATCAGATAGACCTTGTTGCGGTGAAATATACTCTACCTCTTTTACCAAAGGCCAAGTTTCAATTTGATCTTTGAGAACCATCACTCGCGCATCCGGCATACCTTCAACTAAGTAAGCACTAACTTGTGAAGGAGAAGCGACATCTTCCGCTGCCCCCGCAACGTTTTTCCCCAATAGATACAAACAAGCTGGCATGGCAAGTGCCATGGAGATGACCGCTAAGGTAAGAATGTTGCCTAGTGGTCGTTGCCATAAGGCGCTAAAAGAGGATTTAGCTTGTTTTGCGTGGACAGAGAAAAAACCATCGGTATTCGCACGCTTGGCACTGCGGCCTTTCCCCTTCTTTTGGGAGTGCTTGTTACCTGCCATAGTCTTCTACCTCACTTAGGAAGCCTTGGTTCAATTCAAAATGACGATACTGTGGGCGAGTGTTTACTAACCCCACATCGTGCGTGGCAAGTAGGATAGTCACGCCCGCACGGTTAAATTCTTCGAATAGACGCAACACACGGTTGGATAATTCTGGGTCAAGGTTACCCGTAGGCTCATCAGCCACCAGCAACGTTGGTCGATTAACCACAGCACGGGCAATACCGACGCGCTGTTGTTCACCACCAGAAAGTTGACTAGGTAGACAACGAGCTTTATCGAGTAAGCCCGTTTTATCTAACGCCGCAGAAACACGTCGTTTAATTTCGTTTTCAGAAATCGATTCGATACGCATTGGCAGAGCGACATTGTCGTACACACTGCGATCCATCAATAGGCGATGATCTTGAAAAACAATCCCAATATTGCGGCGCAAAAAAGGGATGTCTTTGCCTGGAATACGCGTGATGTCGTGGCCATTAAAATGGATTTTGCCATCGGTTGGTCGCTCTATCGCGCAGATCAATTTCAGCAAGGTACTTTTACCAGCCCCGGAATGTCCGCCTAAAAACGCCATTTCACCGCGCCTCAGGTGAAAATCGACTTTTTGCAGTGCTTGTCGACCACCTCGGTAAGCTTTGCTTACTTGCTGAAATTTGATCACCGTTGATTTCCTCTAACTCTTTTTATTCTTCACGACTAAACAGTGCGTCAATAAACTCTTGAGTTTCAAATGGACGCAAGTCTTCGATACCTTCACCCACACCAATGTAACGAATTGGAATACCGAACTGATCAGCAATAGCGAAAATTACGCCGCCCTTGGCTGTACCATCCAGCTTAGTCAAAGTAATCCCGGTTAGAGGGGCAACATCACTGAAAAGTTTCGCTTGGCTAATGGCATTTTGTCCTGTACCTGCATCAAGCGTTAGCATGATCTCATGTGGTGCAGAGTCATCAATTTTCTTCATCACACGTACAATCTTACGCAGCTCTTCCATTAGGTTCGCTTTGTTCTGTAGACGACCTGCTGTATCAGCAATCACCACATCCACACCACGTGCTTTTGCCGCTTCAATCGCATCATAGATAACAGAGGCACTGTCTGCGCCAGTATGTTGAGCAATCACAGGAACATTATTACGTTCACCCCACACTTGTAGCTGCTCAACCGCTGCGGCACGGAAAGTATCGCCCGCTGCAAGCATCACTTTTTTGCCTTGAGTTTGGAACTGCTTCGCTAACTTACCGATGGTCGTGGTTTTACCCACGCCATTTACACCCACCATCAAGATGACGTAAGGCGTTTTGTTGCTATCGATTTCTAGTGGCTGTTCGACTTTAGAAAGAATCTCGGCCATTTCTTCTTTCAACAAACCATAAAGGGCTTCGCCGTCTTTCAGATCGCCACGTGTGGCTTTTTCTGTCAGGTTGTTGATGATTTTTGTTGTGGTATTCATGCCCACATCAGCAATAAGCAGTTGCTCTTCTAGCTCTTCAAATAAGTCCTCATCGATTTTCTTACCACTGAATAGACCGAAGAAGCCAGCACCAATATTTGCTTTTGTTCGGCTTAGGCTGCGTTTAAGACGAGCAAAAAAGCTTTCTGTTGGCTTTTCTTGTTCTTGAACACGAGGCGCGGCCGATACGACTTCTGGCTCCTCTGCTTCTGCTTCTGCTTCTGCTTCTGCTTCTGCTTCTGCTTCTGCTTCTGCTTCTGCTTCTGCTTCTGCTGGGGCAGCCTCTGATTGTTTCTCTTCTTCTTCAAGTTCTGGCGTTGCTTCCGCTTGCTCAGCAACCGCTTCGGTTTGCTGCTCTTCAGAAGGCGCTTCCACTGCTTCTTCTTTTACTGTTTCTTCAGTTTTTGGTTTTGGGCTTTGTTCTTCGTCACCAAAACCTAGCCACGAAAGTAATCCGCGCTTCTTTTTTTCCGTCATCTGGGGCTATCCTAGATTGTTCTTTTATCTATTAATGACTCTTTTTTGACAAGATTATTATCTGTCTAAAAAAGGCTAATGACAAAGTTCTGAAAACTTTCCGATTAGGTAATTCTAATCTTATTAGTGTTACACTCTGTCATCTTGAATATTCTGGGCTGTATCCAAGCTCCAAGCTCATTGCTTGGGCGATTAGATATAGTATCACTTTATTAGCGGTCAAAAAATCTATGGTAAGACGTCGCCAGCAAAACTCATCACAAAAAAAGCCAACAACGGGCTTTGTTCGCATTATTAGTGGCTTATGGAGAGGCAGAAAACTTCCTGTACACGATGCTGAAGGCTTACGCCCCACGACAGATCGCGTCAAAGAAACGCTGTTTAACTGGTTAGCTCAAGATGTACCACAGGCAAAATGTCTCGACTTGTTTGCTGGCTCTGGCGGCTTGGGATTTGAGTCAGCTTCGCGCCAAGCAGAGCAAGTGACCATGGTTGAGCTAAACCCACAAGCTTTCCAACAGTTACAAAAGAATGTTGCCTCTCTTAACGCGAACAACATCCAAGTGGTAAATACCGACGCACTGAGTTTTTTGAAGCAACCGGGTTCTGCTCATCATGTGGTGTTTATTGACCCACCGTTTCGCAAAGGTCTATTGGATGAGACCGTGGCTCTGCTAGAACAAAATGGCTGGCTCGCGGAAGATGCGATGATTTATATTGAAACAGAAAAAGAACTCAATATTGCCGACTTACCAGAAAACTGGCAATTACATCGAGAAAAAACAGCAGGCCAAGTGAGCTATCGTCTGTACGAACGTACCTCCGCATAACGCCTCGATTTAAAAGGATACTTAAATGAAAGCACTAATTATGCTGGCCAAAGCGGCTATCGCCTTTGTTTGGTTAGTATTAATCCTAAATATTTTTATGCCCTTTCCCGGCAATGCCGCGATTGCGCTATACATCATGACCGCTTTTTTGTTCATCATGCACGGTTTACAAATGGCCATCTTCATTGGTGCATTTGGCGATAAAATAAAAATGAGCAGTTGGGAAAAATATTCAATCCTGATTTTTGGTATTTTTGCCCTACTCGATATTCGTCGTAAACACATGATGTAATCGCTCAGATACGAAAAAGCCGCTCTTGTGAGCGGCTTTTTTTCTGCGTTTCGTTCGTCACCCAATGTAACTTTTTACACCATCCAAGAACATTTGAGTGGAGATCATCACCAGTAACAAGCCCATTAAGCGTTCTACCGCCTTCAAGCCACGTTCACCCAACAAGCGATTAAAGAAGCCATAAAACATCAGTATAAAAAATGTTGCGCCCCACGCAATTACGACTGATGCTGACATTTCCAACATTTTCTCTGGATGTTGCGAAGACAGTAAAAGCAAGGCAGCAATAACTGAAGGGCCCGCGATCATAGGAATGGCCATCGGAACAATAAAGGGCTCCTCGCCTGCTGCCAGTCCAGTAATGCTGCCAGCACTCGGGAAAATCATCTTAATCGCAATAATGAAGAGAATAATGCCACCTGAAATGCTGAGCGTTTCTGGCTGGACATGCAAAAAACTTAAGATGCTTTGTCCTGCAAACAGAAATAGCATCAAGATCAGTAAGGCAAACAGTAGTTCACGAATCAATACCTTACGACGACGCTTGGGATCGATATGTTTGAGAATAGACAACACAATCGGCAAGTTACCGAGAGGGTCCATGATTAGAAACAGCATGGTCGCTGCAGAAAGAATGTCCATATTCTGGCCTCACCTAAAAAATGGCGGCCAGTGTATAGCAAACTGACAACATGAGTATATGACTGAGGGCGAAAACACCATAGTCACCCTCGATCTTAGCCGCCGTTTAGTGATTGCAAACTCGCGCCATATTGACCACAAACTTACCTTCAAGCTCACGAATTTTGTCGCGCTTGAGCAAAAATGCTAGTAATGCATCTAAGTCTAGATCATTCAGTTTACAGGTGTGAAAGCGAACGCTAGCACCAAAGTGCTGTGTGAGGGCTTCGCGATCCATTGGTGTTTCTCTAAGTAGGTTTAGCAGCTCGTGAGCATGGATTTCACTCATTATTGACTCCAGTTATTAAGAACAATGCGTTCAGTCTACTGAAATCCTCAAGAGCTGCTTTGACTTAAATTAGTAAATGATTGAGGCAACAATGAGAGCATGAGCAAAAAAGTAACTGCCACTCACCCACAAATAGGCGTGTTTCATCGGTTTTCGATAACCGTGTATCGCGTATGCCAGCGCCGAATAGATCAAAACTAAGGTTCCGCTAAAGCCGATAGCATTGGCGTAACTCGGCACTTGTAACCAAACTTCACCGGCTGCCCAAGCAAGTTGAACCAGCATCATCCCCATGATCACAACAGGGAATACCAGAGAGTCGAGTTGAGGCAGCAACAAAAAGAACGCCACGATACTCGCTGCAAGCAGCAGGGCCAACAGCCACCAGACAATCTCACCATTAAGCTGCACCCAAAATGACTTGCTGTAGCATACCTGGGCAACCAGATAAGCCGTAAAATAGATTAGCTTACGAGTTTTAAACGAGTGCAGCGTATCTGCCACCATAGACACAATAAGCCCACCCGCAATCCAGTAGGTATATGTTGCGGATGCACCTTGAGTTAACACCAACACAAGAAGAAGTAGCAGAGTAAAGATTTTAAACACGAGGGATTGTGTCGGGTTAGCTTGCTTTGCTCCCAACACGGAATACACACCTGATAGCCCTATCGCCAGCCAACTCCACATGCAGTATACACCTTTTACTTAAACTCGCCGCTAGTCTAGGTAGACCAGTTTTGATGTAAAGACACAATCTACGAAAGTTGGATCTCGCTAGCGATTCGAAACATTTTGTAACCCTCAGCCTACGTAATAATAAAGCCGATGAGCCTGAATGATGCCACTAAACATTGGGGCCAAGCTTTGCTCATCAGCCGAACCCATCAAATCACACGACACAATAACCAGCGCTTTCTAAAACTATTTAACTGAAAAACAGATAAGTGCTCCAGGTAAGCCGCCATTTCACAAACTGACGATTAAACCACCAGGATGTATGTAATGCAGGCAACAAGAATAAATAACAGACACAAAATAGAAAATAGTCTTAGTAGCGCTCTAAGAGAGGAGGAACTACTGATGATTAGGGGTAAAAACTAAGAAAACTGACCTTAATTCAGTAAAAAAAAACATCAGACAAGAAAAGTAAGTCAATGATAAATAAAATCATAATTTCAATAACAGATAAAAGTGCGGACTTCATAAACCATAAAATCACAAAACACTTTTGAAGCCCAGATTTTCTCATAAGGTAAGAAAATCTCACTCCATGCTTTCGATTTGACGATGTAACCTCATAGCACATTTTTTAATTTTCTCAATTTTTGAGAAATACAGACAAAATAAAGACCCAACATACCATTCGAAACAAAAAACAATTACAAAGCCAACCCCACAAACCATTTAACACTATAAAATCAAACACTTAAAATCCAAAAGGATAAAAACAAAACAATGTGAACACTTTAAATACAGGACAAAAAACATAGTTTCATTAGTCAGAATCACGTAAAACCAGACAAGTTAAGTGTGATTTTTGAAAAGATTAACGAGCATATGTTGATCAAACCCCAAAAACAGTGCTATATTAAATTCATCGAGTTCATCAAAGATTAAGGGGTAGTGTTATGATTTCATCTTCTCAAAAACAAGGGCTGGTTATGATTGCAGTGGTTGTGGGTTTAATGACACTGCCAATGATGTACTAACCCAATGATTTAAAATAAAAAAGGACGCAAATGCGTCCTTTTTTATTTATCTGTATAGCTCTACTGAATGTGCTTAGACAAAATATCCCAGTGCATATAGTAGAAACCAAGAGCGGCCAGCGTAATCAACGTCATTAGCAAAATTGCTGTACGCCAAATAAAGCGAGAGCTTCTTGGTGTCAGCTCTTTTTCACAAGCATCACATGCCGCCATAAAGCCTTTACGATCATCCAGCTTGTAATCGTCTTCGTGCACCACTTTATTACGCACTGTCGCGATGAATCGAAGCTTTGCTATCACGTCATGCGGTAAACGTTCTTCACAACTATTAATAAGTTGGTGCAACCCTTTCCCTTCTGCATGGTACTGAGTACGCAAAAGTTTTTCGATCGTTCGGGTACGCATGACTACTTTTTCAATATCTGACATCGTAACCCTCCTTACCAGACCCTTCCTATGTTCATTATTTTTATTCTTCTATAAATTTAGAGCTTTTTCGAGCCGTTAAGTGCAATTTTACTTTCAATTTGTGCCCTTGAGCGCATATAGCCAGACAAGTGAAAGCTGCTTAGTTCAGCTTTAGTGACGTAGCTTGCAGATGAAGCAACGATTTCATCGTGCATCATTAAGATAAATCGTGAAGTGCGCCGAATAATCTCCATATCCCTTTCATTAGATTATGAATAAGTTACCTCAACTCATCGTTTCGTCAGCGAGTTCTGTAGAATGGGACCCGATAAAACATTGGAGGTTAATATGCCAATCTCACTTATTGTCGCCCTATTCGCCCTTATTGCCTTGGGCGCGTGGGTGTTTTTCCGTTTTTATAGTAAGCACTATGTGGGCGAAGACGCTCCAGAGCAAAGCGCGCAGGTAACGGTTTTAGATAAACAAGCGATAGACATACCAAACGCACCACCAGGTCAAGACGATCAAGAGTATTGGATTTACGTTCAACGTGGTTCTATCGGTCCAAAGCGTGAATTCCAAATTGGAGTGCATTACTACCATGCACTCAACCCTGGAGATAAGGGAACACTGACCTATCGCGGCAACAAGTTCCTTCACTTCGCTATCAAACGTTAAGGCAGTAACCAACGAGTCTTGGCAGAACGAGAAAAGAGATCGCTCATCGCCAAGGCTCCAGCTCCACTTAGAACGATCCAGACTGGAATCACCCACGCAGGATGTCCTGTGTACCAACCGAACTCTTTCATCGGCCATAAGAAAATAGGGTGAAGTAAGTAAATCCCCAAGCTGTGCTGACTGATCACACTGACCACTTTTTGTACTTTAGGTGATAAGCCTTCACCAAAGTAACGCCCGATCATAAAAATCATCGAAGCCGCTAGAATCACATTCAGTGTTTTATAAGAGAGCCAGCGCCCAACCGTATACTTCTCCGCCTCTAAGCTATTTGTCACAACCATCGTAAAGGTCACTGCCAACGCCACGAGTCCTAGCCCAACAAATAAGGTCACCATAGAGCGATTCGAAGGTACCTTTTGAAATAATACATACCCCAGTGGAAGGTAACCCATATAAAGCCACATCTGATTACTCCAAGGGCCATCAATCTTGAACAAGAACAGTGTGCTGGTGAAAAGCCAAAATGCGAGATAGGTATACAAGACGTTGTCATCCACGTTGCGTACCATCCATTGAAACAGCGGAATCACAAAATACAGTGGTATAAAGTAATAGAAAAAGCCGAGATGGTAATACGTTGCGTGGAATGGGCTATTGCTTAATACCTCTTTTACGGTTTCAAAATCAAAGCCTTGAGAAGTCCAACCTGAAAGGTATGCATAAAACATCGACCAAATAAGAAATGGAACTAAAACTTTGCCCAAACGCCTTTTGATATAATACTTACCGTCAAATGGTCGAGTGTCACTGAGCATTAGCGCTCCGGTGATCAAAATAAAAACTGGCACTGCCCAGCGGGTTACGCTATTCACGCCTACCGCTGTCAGCCATTGGTCAAATGGAATCACTCCTAACTCATTTCGATACGGTGCCAAGACGTGAATGGCGATCACTGCTACCGCTGCGAAGCAGCGCAATAAATCAAAAAACAGAACCCTTTCTCTCATACCTTTCCCTACTTTGAGTCGCTTATCGTTTATAGCATAGGGTAAATCTCAACCAGTGAAATAGTTAACAATCTGTTTTTGCTTATTTTTAACTCAACAATGACCTACAACGGGGATTTCATCACCACTCTAATCACTTAACGAGAACCAAAAACCAAGCATCAGTATTCACTCTCGATGCCAAACCGAAACAATCTGATTACAGCAAACGGCGCATAAGAAACAAAAATGGCTCCGATTTGGAGCCATTTATACCATCTACAGATAGCGATACTGGGGGTAGTTACGCAGTAGCAACATTAGCTTTTGGCAACTTAATTGAAATCAGCGTCGTCAGTGCCAAGAAAGCAAAAGAAACCCATAAGCACGCTGCAAGACCAGCCTCTTGGTAGATCCAACCCGATAATACCGTGCCAATCAAACGTCCCATCGCATTGGCCATGTAGTAAAAACCGACATCCAACGAGACGCCATCGCCTTTAGCGTAGCTCACTATCAAGTACGAGTGCAGCGAAGAGTTAATGGCAAACACAGCGCCAAAAATCATCAAACCTACCACAATCACCAGTTCAGGCTGCCAACCGATTTGCACACCATAAGCAATACCAGCCGTAATTAACGCTAGGATTCCTGCCCACACCAATGCTGCACTACCATCAGGCACACGACCTTGCGCTTTGCCAGTAATACGCGGCGCAAAGCCTTGCACAAACCCATAAGCAATGACCCACGCTGCGAGAAAGCTACCAACCCACAAGTGATCCCAGCCAAACACGCTACCAAGATAAATAGGCAGAGCAACGACAAACCACACATCACGAGCACCAAACAAGAACATGCGTGCTGCGGATAAAATGTTTATCGATTCAGACTTGGAGAATATTTGGCGAAACTTAGGTTTACTCTTTGCTTTACCCATGTCCGCTTCTAGCCAGATCATGCTGCAAACAAACACTAATGTAAGTACACCCGCCATAATAAACATCGAGTTTTGAAAACCCACCCAAGACAGCAGCAAGCCACCAACAAAAAAGCCCGCTCCTTTGAGTGCATTCTTCGAGCCAGTCAAAATCGCTACCCATTTGTAGAGCGCACCTTGCTGCTCGTCTGGTACTAGCGTTTTAATCGCGCTCTTAGCACTCATTTTGTTCAGATCTTTGGCAATCCCCGACAGAGCTTGCGCTGCCATCACCCAAGGAATGGTCAGCCATGCATTTGGTACTGCGAGCATCAGCAACGCAAACACTTGCATCGCTAAACCAATGTTCATGGTTTTATTTAGGCCTAACCTTGCGCCCAACCAACCACCAACCAGGTTTGTCACCACACCAAAAAATTCATAGAAAAGAAACAGTGAGGCAATAGCTAACGTGGAATAACCTAAGTCATGAAAATAGAGCACCACCAGCATACGCAGTGCGCCATCGGTCACCGTAAAGTTCCAATAGTTAAACGTCACTAACATGTACTGACGAATACTTTTGCTTAATTGAGAAATCATATTGACCTCATATGTACAGCGATAGAAGCATTTAGATCATCATGTTCTAAATACTTCCTAACCTGTACAGCAACATTGACCAATACAATGTTGCTGTGATTTTCAAAAAATGCCCCAACATCAATAAAAAGCAAAATACACCTTAAAAACAATGTATTAGTTAATATTAATGGCTTTTTTTGTAAACAGTCGTATCCTGAAGAAGCTCGAATTTAGCTTTTGGATCATAATGAACCAAAAGCTATTTAAGCTGATCAAGCGTCTTGAGCCACGCGTTCGATGTACTCAACTTGCACAGGTTTTGTAAATGCACCAGGGCGCAATGCCTGCACTTCTCGCACGATATCTTCTAACTGCCATTCCTTTTCTAGGAGTAGGTGAGCAGCGAACAAACCTGTGCGCCCTGAACCACCCATGCAATGCATCGCAACTTTGCCACCTTGAGCAAGAATCGCGTGCAGTTCCGGACTGGCTTGTTGCCACTTCGTCGCAAATTCTTCATTTGGTGCGCAGTCGTCTTCAATCTCGATCTGGAACCATTTCATTCCCAGTTGCTGAGTGGCTTCACCCAATGCAGAGACATTCTTCGCAGCTAATTCACTATCATCTAGTGCAGTAACGACCGCTTGAACACCCTGCTCTTTCAACTGTTCTAACGACGCATGCAAATCGACACCTTTCGTTCCTGGGCACGGTGTTAAGATTAAAGCACCGGAGTCCAAATCTAATTGCCATGTAGGATGAGACATTGTGACCCCCTTTTAAGCCAAACCAACGTTACGAACCAGCTCTGCTGTGCGCGTTGCATAACCCATTTCGTTATCGTACCAAGCGTAAATCTTAACCATACGAGAACCCACAACCATGGTTGATTGCGCATCAACGATGGTTGAACGTTGGTCGCCTTTATAATCGATAGAAACTAAAGGACGCTCTTCGAAGCCAAGGATGCCTTTCAAATCACCTTCAGATGCTTCTTTTAACAGTGCATTCACTTCTTCTGCTGTGGTATCACGCTTCACATCAAAAATGATGTCTGTTAACGATGCGTTTGCTAGAGGTACGCGAACCGCATGACCATTAATTTTGTCTTTTAATTCTGGGAAAATTTCGACAATCGCCTTCGCGCTACCCGTCGTAGTCGGGATAAGGCTCATGCCGCATGCTCTTGCACGGCGTAGATCTTTGTGTGGCGCATCTAAAATAGTTTGCGTATTCGTCAGGTCGTGAATGGTCGTAAAAGAAGATTGTTCGATACCCAATTTCTCATGAATGACTTTAACCACAGGTGCGATACAGTTAGTCGTACACGAAGCTGCTGTCACGATACGATGTTTTTCAGGGTCGAAAATATGGTCGTTCACGCCCACCACAATGTTCGCGATACCTTCTTCTTTCACAGGTGCGCTTACCACGACACGTTTCACGCCTTGCTCTAGGTATTTATTTAGGAATGATGTTTTGCGATGTACGCCTGTCGCTTCAATCACAACATCACAATCAGACCAGTTC
Organism: Vibrio sp. Vb2880; assembly: GCF_033337975.1. Lineage (NCBI taxonomy): Bacteria > Pseudomonadati > Pseudomonadota > Gammaproteobacteria > Vibrionales > Vibrionaceae > Vibrio > Vibrio sp. Vb2880. The sequence continues at coordinate 7,609 of NZ_JAWORT010000032.1, read as the reverse complement.
ACCGCATCGATATCGCGTTGTTGAGTCGTGGCGACACGCTTGCCGTTGATGACGAGCTCACTGCCTTCGACCTGAACTCCATGATGCCAACGACCTTGCACTGAATCGAATTCTAATAAGTGACCAAGCGTAGCGGCGTCACCTGCGACATCGTTGATTAACACAAACTCCAATTCTGGCCAATCAAATGCCGCTCGCAGCGCTAAGCGACCAATTCGGCCAAAGCCATTAATTCCTACTTTAATTGTCATAGTTTTACCTTTTAATCTTCTACCTTGAATCTCTATTCGCTGTTAACAGCAAGCCTCACGACTTTTATCGTGTAAGCGTGTGATGTCGTCTTGGTATTCCTGCTTCAAACAGTTTGATGCCACTAAGTCTTCAATTAACTTTCGCATCCAACCTGGTAATTGCTGTGATAACTCGTAATACACCCATTGCCCTTGGCGTTTATCCACCAAGATGCCACTGGATCGTAACTGAGCAAGATGACGAGAAACTTTCGGCTGGCTCTCTTGTAGAGCAAACGCCAAATCGCCAACGCAAGTTTCACCTTCACGGGCCACGAGCATTAAACAACGTACGCGTGTTTCATCGGATAACAGCTTAAAAAACTGATGTGGAAGCATAATGAACATACCTATATATGGATATACGTATATGTTTATTTAATTAAGATATATCGTCAAGAGGAAACCGTCCATCGTCATAAAAGTTTCACATCTAACGAACAGCTTGATTGTAAAGAGAGAGATTCAAAAAGATAAAAGATAAGACAAGAAATTATGCAGTCGCGATGCTTTGACTCCAGCGAGCCGCTTCACCTAAGGAGAGCTTCACTTCCTCTAAAGGCAACCCCAATTGCATCGTGATTTTTTCAACCCCTGACCAATCGGCACGCTCGTAGCACTCTTCGAGGGAAATAAGTGCACCATAAACCCCTTTGCGATGTAATAGCGCTTGTTGTACTGAATGACTAAGCGGTAACTGCCTAACTAAAGATTCCACCGAAAGATCCAGCAGCGCATCTAGAATCGACAGCAAACCAACCATGAAACCTTGCTCGTTGAGGTGAGAGAATGGCTGATAGCGCGACATCAATTGGCAAAATTGAGCTCGTTGCAATGAAAGGTGATACAGCTCTCGAGGCTTGTTACTGGAGATATACGATGCCACAACCAAAGAGACAAACTGCTTAAGGTTATCCTGGCCAAGATAAATCAATGCCTGACGAAAAGAGCTGATTTCGACAGCCAAATTCGGCGCTTGCGTATTTACAAAACGCAATAATTTATATGACAACGCGACATCTTGCGTAATGATGGACTCGATACGAGTAAAGTCAGGCTCAGGAGCACAAACTTCACGAAACAGTTGCAATGCCAACACTTGCTCAGGACTGACGTATTTAGTCTGCGAGACGAGTGGCTTGCTAAAAAAATAACCTTGGAAAAATTTAAAGCCAGCCGCTTTCGCTTGCTCAAACTCTTCTGCGGTTTCAACACGTTCTGCTAAAAAGTGGTATTTGACGCGTTTGGCAAGGTGTGTTTTGACCAGTTCACAGGCCTTTTCGAGCCCCATCGCCATAATGTCGAGCTTCACAATATGCACATATGGCAAAAAACGACGCCATTCTGGTGTTAGGGTGAAGTCATCCAAAGCGATCAAGTAACCTTCTCGATAAAACTCACGAATCGCATCAAGAAGCTCATCCGTAGGTTGGCACGTTTCCAACACTTCGATGACAATTTTGTTTTTCGGCAAACTGCGCGGCAAACGTCGCACCAAGCTTTGATGAGGAAAGTTAATAAAGCATCTTGAAGAGGCAATCACTGGGTTAGTACCCAGTGATAGGAAGTTTTCGACGATCAGTCGGTATGTCGCTCGATTTGAATCAATATGTGAAGGGTATGCGTTACTCTCCCCGTCTCGAAACAACAATTCATAACCCAGCGTCTGTCTTTTTCGGTTAAAGATCGGCTGGCGAGCGACATACGTTGTATTCATGCTAAAGAAGGACCTATAAATGGCTTATGACTTTGCAGCTGCTAATAATGCACCACAACCCATGAACATTGAACCGAATACTTTGTTTATTTTTCCCATGATTTTATCGGAGCGAATAAAGCGTCCCATTTGTGCTGCCAAGCTCGTGTAACCCAACATTACACACGCATCAATCACGACCGTAGTGACGCCAAGCACCAACAGTTGCGTGATTTGGTCTTTTGCCGGGTCAATAAACTGCGGGAACAACGCCACCAGAAAAACAATCGATTTAGGGTTGGTGAGGTTAATCAACACTGCCTTGTACAACAGCGCCGTGCCTGACATCTCGTTGTGGTTTTCAGCTGCGACTAAGCTTGATGTGTCGCGCCATTTCTGAACCCCCAGCCAAACCAGATAAGCGGCACCAACCCATTTAATGACAGAAAATGCGGTTGCTGACTGCGCGACAAGCGCACCAATACCCGCCCCCACCAGCGCGATGTGGATAACTAAACCAATTTGTAAGCCAATAATGGCACCCAGTGATTTACGGGTACCGTAACTCAAACCATTACTGATTGAGTTCACCGTGCCAGAGCCCGGAGCCAAACTAAAAACGATTGCTGTTACTACATAAGCTAACCAGACATGGGTATCCATTGCATTTCCTCACTAATTCTTCGATGATACATCGCGTAAACAACGTATCTTCAGGTAATCAACTAATGGCGACTAACCATTCACCTTTGACTTATACTCAAGAGACATTATTTGAGCAAGCAATTGGTGGTCCGATCGCAGCACTTTGGCAAACTCGCCAAGAGGGCTTTGTTAAAGGGACTGAGAAAAAGAACATTTACTGGTGCAAGCTAACCAACCCAGAGCATAAAAAAGCCGTGCTCATCGTAAATGGACGCATTGAGTCTTCCTGGAAATACCAAGAGCTGTTTTACGATCTCTACCGCCAAGGTTTCGATGTCTATTCCTTTGACCACCGCGGTCAAGGTTTATCAGATCGTTTATTATCTGACTCAGATATGGGTCACGTCTATGACTTTACTGATTATATTGATGATATGGACATCGTCGTAAAAAAACACGACCTTAGCGAATATCAACAATGCTTCATCATCGCGCACTCTATGGGCGGCGCGATCGCCACACGTTACCTGCAAACTCACCCAGAACACCCTTTTACTGGTTTGATTCTAAGTGCGCCCATGTTTGGCATTAACCTGCCATGGTACCTATCACCAATAGCGATTCCGGTCACACAAATTATGTCAGCGGTATCGACTTTGCCACGCTATGCACCAGGACATCAGGCCTACTTCCCTAAGCCCTTTGAAGATAACCCACTTAGCCAAAGTTACGGCCGCTACCAATGGTTCCGAAACCTATATACGGAAAAACCGGAACTGCAAGTCGGTGGGCCAAGCACTCGCTGGGTTTGGCAAGGGCTCATGGCCGCTAAGCAGTGCTTTTTATTAACTCGCCAAGTCAAAATACCAGTAATCCTAATCCAAGCCGGAAACGATCGGATTGTTAGCAACCTCGCGCAAAAGCGTTTTATTGATAAATTGCGGAAAACCAACCCGCACGCGGAGCTGCTTTCCATCGAAGGCGCACAGCATGAAATCTTATTCGAGACCGACAAGTATCGTAATCAAGCGCTCGATGCGATTTTCCGCTTTATGAATGACCCTAAATCGCCATCAAACGAACAAGCACAATAAGAACTCTAGGCGACCATTTCACGACTAAGATTAAAGAGGAAATGTCTACACATCGATTTACCCTCTTTTTCATCCTCATTTTGGCGTACACTGCTTGAACTTGGCTACTTTGACACTGTGTTTAACCGCATAGTGCTACGGGCCCAAGTTCCCCCGCATTCGGAGCAGTACGATCTAGTCAGTCTGCTGTACTCCGTTTGCAATTCACCTGTTCCACACTATCCAAACCGTTTACGAGGACTTCATGAGCACATCGCTACCTTGCAAAGAGATCACCAAAATCGTTGCCTCTGATCTGGATGGCACGTTACTCGCACCAAACCATCAGCTCAGTGCTTACTCAAAAGAGACGCTAAAAGCGCTGCATGAAAAGGGTTATACCTTTGTCTTTGCAACCGGCCGTCACCACGTAGACGTTGCGAGCATCCGTCGCCAAGTTGGCATTCCAGCTTATATGATCACGTCGAATGGTGCCCGAGTGCATGACCAGGAAGATCAGCTAATGTACAGCGAGAATGTCCCTGCGGAACTGGTACAAGGCGTGATCGACACGATCAAACATGATCAAGAAATACTTATTCACATGTATCAAAATGATAGCTGGTTGATGAACAAGGATGATGAAACGTTACGTGACTTCCACGATGAATTCACTTACGTCTTATTTGATGAAGACCACGCCCCAACTGACGGTATTGCGAAAGTTTTCTTCACGCATCCAGGAGAAGACCACGAACGTTTGGTCGTATTTGAAAACAAACTACGTGAGCAGTTTGGTGATAAGCTGAACATCGCATTTTCAACGCCTTGGTGTTTGGAAGTAATGAGCGCTGGCGTGTCTAAAGGTCATGCTCTTGAAGCGGTAGCGAAAAAACTCGACCTCACGTTAGAAAACTGCGTAGCATTTGGTGATGGCATGAATGACGTAGAAATGCTGTCGATGGCAGGTAAAGGGCTAGTTATGGGTACATCACACGAAAAAGTGATGAAAGCTCTACCAAATAATGAAGTAATTGGCAGCAATGCAGAAGATGCGGTTGCACACTACCTACAAGAACACTTGCTGTAAGCTTCAATACTCCAAATAATGAAGGGCTGCACATTCGCAGCCCTTCTCTTTTATCGCTGACTTGGCAGCTTCTCTTTGCCAAGAATCGCGTCCCATTCTTCTTCTGTCACGGGCATAATCGACAAGCGATTTCCACGTTTCACCAACGGCATGTTCTCAAGTTCTGGCATCGCTTTCATCACCGACAACGGAATCACTCGCGCCGTTTTACGTACAAACTCGACATCCACCATAATCCAACGCGGGTTGTCTGGGTCTGACTTTGGATCGTAATAATCGCTTTCGGGATCGAATTGGAAATGATCGGGATAGGCTTCTCTCACAACTTTAGCAATACCTGCCACGCCAACATGTTTACAAGAAGAGTGGTAAATCAGGACTAAATCGCCCACCTTCACTTGGTCACGCATCATATTGCGCGCCTGATAATTACGAACTCCCTCCCAACATGAAACCTTTTGGGTTCGAAGCGTGTCAATAGAAAAGGTATCTGGTTCAGTTTTAAATAACCAATATGCCATAATGCCATCCGATGCCGATTGAGTAACAATAATGAGGAAGATATAACATGAAGGCTTTGAAAAACCCAGTGGCGCTTGCCACCCTGCTGGTTCTGCAAGCATGTAGTTCACAGTCGCCACAATCTGGTGCCGCTGACCTAACCTCTCCACCAGCAACCTTAGATAAGCCTGAAACCATTCAACCTCAAACTTTTATGCTACGCGGAAAAGTGATCGTCGGTCACGAGAGCCAATACATCATGCCTTGTGGCAGCGACAAGCAATATTGGTTGCAACTATCACCACAGCAAATGCAACGAGCAATTCAGTTAAATAACGAGCCTTACCAGACTATGTATGGCGAGGTTATCGGCCACCTCAACCCACCGGGCATCGATGGGTTTTCTGCTGATTTCGATGCTAACTTTGTCGTGGAACAAGTGAACTTCCTCACAACGGAAAATCCAAACCGTTGTCAGCAACCAAACAAACCAACTCGCGTGTTTGGTAATGAGCCTTCTTGGTCGGCAAGCTTTGAGGCTAATGGACTAACATTCCAGCAAATCGGCAAACAAACCACAAAATTAGCGATTAAAAGCAGTCAGCTTCAACCTCGCCAGCGCACTTATCAACTACAAGATGGTGAGCTTCGCTTAACAGAAAACCTCTGCTCAGACACAATGAGCGATTCTTTGTATGGCTGGAAAGCAACACTAAAACATGATGGCGAGACGTATCAAGGTTGTGGTATGGCTGCAAACGTCGATGCAACGCTTGGCTGGGCTAATACCTATGTCGCGACCTCAACTCAATCACAAGGTTTTGAAGTACAAATGACCTTAAACCCAGACCACAGCGCCACAACAAAATACCGTTACGCCAATGGACAAGCACCATTAATCGAGCGTGGTTACTGGCAACAGTTAAGTCCGTCTCAGGTTCAAGTTGTCATGACGCATCATCAACAGCAAAGGCTAATGTCAGAGCGACTGTTTACTCGAGAAGGCAATCAACTCAAAGCGACCAAAGAAAAAGTCGGTAACTTGGTATACCCAATCGCCGATGGTGGTTTAGTCCTTTATCCTGCCACCGTTCGTGATGAAGGCATCATGCAACCAGCCGAAAAACGCACCAACAACCCCATCGGTAGTGCTGACGTCCCTTCTAGTGCAGAGTTTGATTCAAAAGTAGATGCCGCGGTGCGCAACTACTTCTTTATCCATCAAACCACCCCCAACAATAACCAATACCGTTGGCTAACTTACGACCTCAACAGCGATGGTAACGAAGAGCTATTGGTACAGTTGGATTGGTGTGGTTCCGGTGGCTGTACATTGCTAATATTTGAACATAACGAAAAGGAATGGCGCTTTAATAGCCGCATTACACTAGTGCAAAGCCCGATTATGCTCGGCCAACAAACCTCTCATGGTTGGCGAGATCTGATTTTTAATGTCAGCGGTGGCGGAGCTAAAGCGGCTCAACATGTGATGCAATACACTGGGGTTAGCTACCCACTCAACCCAAGCATGGCGCCAACGGCAACGCCAAACCAAGTCAGTGGTGTGCGTCTGTTCTCTGATGGGATAAGCCCGGTGCGAGAAGGAGTTCGTCTTTAATGTCTCAACCGTGTCCAACCTGCGGTTTTCAATTCAATTGTATGTGCTCGCTAATGCCGAAACTTAACAGTGAGCACAACATCCTGCTGTTAATGCATCCGAATGAACTGAAGCGTGATACTAATACCGGCCAGCTACTAGAGCAGTGCCAACTCAGCATTGAGCGAGTAATCTGGGATCGCAAACAGCCACCAGCAGAATTGCTCACTCTATTAGCTGATCCATCGCGGTATCCGGTGTTGCTCTTCCCCTGTGAAGAAAGTATCACACTCGAACATGTGGTACTCCAAAGCCAGCAACAAACCAAAACTCCGCTGTTTATTATTTTAGATGCCACCTGGCAAGAGGCGCGCAAGATGATCAATAAGAGCCGTTGGTTAGAAGGTATCCCTACTATGGGATTATCTGCGTCGGCGGACTCACAATATCAGCTGCGACGCAACCAACAACAAGGTAATTTGTGCACGTTTGAAGTCGCTGCACATCTGCTCGGGCAACTTGGAGAACAAAACAACCAACAACAAATGCAACGCTTTTTTGCCCATTACCTCGCTTTGTTCCAAGCTGAAAAGAGTGGACACGCTCTTAAGCGGTAAACATTAAGCTCAGTAGAAGAACCAAGTAAATTACCACCTTCTAAAGAAGGTGGCTTTGTGTGAGCCCCCTAAAAGGGGGCCTTTGTTTAGTCCAGCGCCA
>NZ_JAWORT010000031.1:0-45033 GCF_033337975.1 Vibrio sp. Vb2880 | reverse complement strand
CATCGCCATTGTCAACATCAGAGATGGTGATGGTGCCTGTTGCGGTCGCAACATCACCGAGATTGCCTTCGGTCACCTTGCCGGTGAACGTAACGTCAACCATAGGCGTGTCTTCGGTGCCTGTAATAGAGATCACTACTTCATGCTCAGTGCCATCTACAGATAAAACGGTAATACTTCTGATGATTGGGTCACTGTCATGATCCAAAGCCTGCACTTCTTCGTGCTCATTATTCAGCTGATAATTCCAGTTACCGAAAGCATCAATTGAGAAAACGCCCCAATGACTATCTTGAACCTCACTCTGTGATTGGAATAACGCTTCACCTGCGTTTCGATCAGTAACACTGAGGTTGCCAGAAGCTTCAAACGTCACGTCTTCTTGAACGACACCTCTATCTTCACCATCAATCAACGCTTCAGTTTCACCAACTTCTGAGGCTGTGAATCGAGAAATATTAAATAGCGTTGTACTTTGCTCTGTCGTCACGCTGGCGGTTTCAAAAAAAGTACTTGCTAGTACTTCTGCCCCCGTTCGTTCAACAGTACCAGAGGCCGTCAAACTTGAACCCGTAAGTTCACCGGCTTCAGTAGCATATTCATCACCTAATTCACTCGGGTCTTGCCCTTTTTCGATGGCCTCTAATATTTTCGCAAGCTTGTCGGTAGAATCCGTTTGAGCTTCACCTCCTGTGCCAGCAATATATACATGCTGAGGTTGGATCTTCCCTTCTACTAATTCAACGACCACTTCTCCCGGTAGCAAGTTTTCTTTAGACGCAAAAGCTTTAGTTTGACCATCTAGGCCGATTACAACATAAGTTTGTGCGGTTAATTTTGATGGTCCAACCAAGAGCTTATACCTCATTTAGTAAATACAAAAATCTCAAAGTCCATAAAACCAAGAAAGTAATAAGACTTATTTTCAAGAAGCGATATACACAATTGGGCGTAAGCTAGCATCAATTAACCCATCTAAAACACGCAATTATCCTATCAATAATTTTCATGTTTTAAATTTGTTTTATTTTGCACCGTAAAAACATATGTTATGCGACCTATTTTTAATATTTTTTAAACTTGTCATTAAATTTTTATTGAAATAGCACATAGCAGCTTATATTCCACAAGCGAAAGTCAGGAGAAAACGTTTGCCCTGGAATATTAGTAATCTTTAATGTTTATTCTTAAAAATAACTGGCGTCAAAATTATTTGGGGAGATTTAAGTGAAGCTAAGTAATATTAGTGTCGCGTGTTTTGGTTTGCTAATACCACTGGTTTCTAGCGCACAAACTTTAGAACAAGCAATAGCTACAACATTTGCAACTAACCCTGATATCAAAAGTGCGTTTAACGAATACATGAGTAGCCGTTATCTTATAGACAAATCGCGTGGAGCATATAAACCTAGCCTCGATATTGACGCAGGTATCGGTTACGAGAGCATTCACCCTTCCAACTCAACAGGTAAGAGTGATACGGAAATGACTCGTAAAGATATGGCAATTAGTCTCACTCAACTGATATGGGATGGTTCAAAAACTTTATATGATATCGATCGTACTTCTGCAGATGCAGAATCTGTACGTTATCAGTTACTTGCAGATGCTCAAAACGTTGCGCTAGAAGTCATCAAAACTTACTTGGATGTTGTAAAAACACAAAAGTTAACTGCGCTTTCAACTAGCAATCTCAACACACATAAGCGGATATATACCGATATTAAAAAACGTACAGAGTCAGGAATTGGCTCAGTTGCAGATCTTAATCAAGTTAAAGCTCGCCTTGCAAAAGCCCAAAGTAACGTCTTAGCCGCGCAAAATAATCATAAAGATGCAAAGACAGCATTCTTTCGCTTAGTTGGCGAAGTTCCAACTAACCTTATTTTTCCGCACGCAGACCAAAACTTCATCCCAAGCTCTCTCGCCGAGGCCAAATCGCAGGCTTTTGACAATCATCCTGTTATAAAAACTGCACTCGCAGACGTAGATTCTGCCAGGTTTCAATACAAACAAGCGAATGCAAACTATTTTCCAGTCATCTCATTTGAAGCGAAACAAAGCTGGAATGACGACGTTGGTGGAGTAAGCGGTCTCAACACTGAAACGCAAGCAATGCTTCGTATGCGATATAATCTTTACAACGGTGGCCAGGACTCAGCGAATAGCGACAGCATGGCCTACCAACTAAACAAAGCGAAAGACCTCAGAGAGCGAGCATACCGAAGTGTAGAGCAAGAGCTTCGCCTTTCTTGGAGCGCTCTTGAGCTGACTAAACAACAAAAGTCTTTTTTAATACAACACGTTGATTCCATGTCAAACACCGTTATTGCATACCAAAAACAATATCGTATTGGAAAGCGCACCCTACTTGATCTGCTGAACACTGAAAACGAGTTGTTTGAATCACGCAAAAACTACTTAGAAACACAATTTGCACAGCAATACGCACAATATCGGACCCTGACTTCAACCGGGCAACTTTTAGACGCATTGCGCGTCGACATACCGGAAGAGTGGACTCAATCGGTGGAGTACTAAATACAATGAAAAAGAATCTTCTAATCACTCTGGCTTTAATCATAATGAGTCATCATAATGCATACGCACAAGATGAGCTAACGTACATTCCTATACCAAAGGCGAATCAGATTGCTGACCTAAATGACTTGGACCAAGATGGTGTGATAAACGCTCGCGATCTTTGCGCAGGCACTCCAATAGGGGCAGAAGTGGACAATGATGGTTGTGAAACCTATTTGCATAAAGAAGAGCAATACCAACTTAAGATTTTATTTGATAATGACTCTGCTCTCATTAACCAAATTTTTAAAAATAAAATAGATGAGTTAGCTGCATTTCTTAAAAAGTATCCAACCACTTCTATAGAGATACAAGGATACGCAAGTAAGGTCGGACGCGCAGACTATAATTTAAACCTATCTCGCCATCGTGCAGAGAATGTACGCAATCTATTGATAAAAAAGGGAATCCAAGGTAACCGCCTTGCAATTATTGCTTTTGGCGACACACAGTTAGCAGAGCCGGGCATGGATCGTGTCAGCCACGCATTAAACCGCCGCGTTACTGCCACTGTTGTCGGTCATCAAGGAATGGTTAAAGATGAGTGGACGATATTCACTACTTTCCCAGAAGTAAAATAAACTTTCCCCCTGCTTATTTACATAGATGAGCGGGGGTTACTTTTCATGTCATTACGCCTAGCTAATTAGATACAACTAATAAAACAAACACTAACATTAATCATAACCCTCTAATATTATAGTAAAAATTAAAAGTGAGCCTTTACTCTCTATTAGTAGTAATATATTAGAGTCAAAATAAAAACCACCAATACTTTTAAATGGGAAGAAGAACAGCCAATCAATAGCACTGAAGGGTTTAAGCTATCACCTTTCCTTCATCATAATATGAAACCAATTTATTATATAACTTTAATACATCAATCATCTATTGAGGAAACATAATAAAACATGACAGAAACATGTCTTCGTAGATTGAGCCAGCTATTAAAACATTACAAACACTCTCAAACGTATCAGGTAAATCTCGACGATTTAGAACTGGTTTTTTCAACCTCTAGACGAAATATATCTAACATACTGAGAATACTGGATAGCTACAATTGGATTCATTGGGAACCAGGTCGTGGCCGTGGGAAAGCCAGTACACTAAAAGTTACGGCAACGATACATCAAGCGCTCTACTTTACGATCCGTCATGAAATCAACAATGGTAGCTTTGATGTTATCTCACGATTACTTGAACATTATCGTAGCACCGCCGTAAACGCACTTAGCCAGGCACTCGCAGAAGTTTCAGAAGAAAACAAAGATTCAAACACACTCATCGTCAGCCAGTATCCTTGGGTAGATGAGCTAAACCCTTCACTGACCTATCGCTTTTCGGAACTGCAGGTAATACGCAGCTTGTATGACACTCTTTTTACCGTTGATCACTACGGTCAATTAAAAAATCACCTCGCTTGTGAGTACAAAAATGAAGGCAGTTGTATATATATTTGGCTCCGCCCTGATATCTACTGTCACGATGGTCTAACATTACAAGCAGAAGATGTCGTACACTCTTTAAATAAGCTCATTACAACCGATGGCCCCGTCCAAAAATTACTTCAGCAAGTCACTCGTATCAGCTTCGATAATGCCAAACAAGCTATCCGTATTGACTTAAAGCAGCCTAATAACTTATTTATTTACTGCTTAGCAACCGCAAATGCGTCTATCACTACTCGACGTCAGAAGAGCTTTAAAGGTCGCAGTATCACAATAGGTACTGGCCCGTTTGTACTTAGACATTGGGATACCGACAAAATAGTACTGAAGAAACATCATAACTATTTCGCAAAAAAGGCATTATTGGAGCAAATAACGCTCTCTCATCAAGGGACTGAGCTGGATCAATACATCAGTTATAACCAGGAAACTGACGATACCGAATGTTATATGATTCAGGCATTTTCTTTTCTAGCACGTAATCGTCGCGCCGAGTGCTCACTAAGCGAGCAAACTTGGCAGCGCCTATTTTCTTTTATCGAGAATCGTAGATTTGAATTTGCCAAAGCGAATGGCTTGGAAACAATGCACATTCTCGATGATAACTCTCATAACGAGAATGTTCCTCAGCTTGAGGGAACGTTGGTCATAACCCATCCAAAGTGGACGATTGATTATTTAAGTAAAGCGAACCAATGGATCGTAGATTTAATCCGTCAAACTGGGTTGCATATAGAATTTGTGGAGCTAACTGACGCTAGTAATCCTCAACTTGTAAAAGAACAAGCCGACTTGCTCTTTGTCGAAGATGTTATTGAGCCACCTTTAACCTATGGAATTTATGAGTGGCTATTAACAGGTACAGGTATTCGATTTTCTCTTCACTCTGATGAATTTGAACAGCACATTAACCACGTACACGATGCAGTCTCAGATACCAAGCCTGAAAAACGTTTGGAGGGAATACTCTCAGAGCTCAGAGCTGATACCACAATCTTACCATTGTTCTGGGGGCAAGAAAAAATCACCAGAGCGAAAGGTGTAAGCGGTGTTCAACTCCGCAAATCTGGGTACAGCGATTTCTACAAACTAAGAGTCAGAGGCGGACAAGACTAATCTGTTAGAAGCTTCTGTTTGCTAATTACTTTTGTAATCTACGATGTGAATTTTCAAAATAATGCTTAATCACACTAAGCGAGCACAAAATTGAACTTACCGACGACTCGACCATCAATGTTGACAGGCTCAAACTGCAAATAATCACGGGCTTTTCCGCCCCACCACTCGTTACCAGTTCGCCCTTTCAAATAAAGCTGAGTCGTTAATAACTCTTTCCCTCCACGCCATAGTTTGACGTGGATGTGGGGAGGTCGAGAGCTGTATGGAACCGGAAATAACGTTTGAAAAAGGTAATTCCCATCTTCGTCAGTTAAAACTGCACCAAAGCCAGCAAAGTGCGCATCAAACTTATCGTTATTTGGTTGCTTAGGATGATCGTAAATCCCCTGCCCATCGCATTGCCAGATTTCTACTTTGATGCCTGAAACTGGGTTTCCAGATGTATCTACGACTTTGCCTTGCAGCACAATAGGTTCACCAAGCAAGCCCTCCGATTGCAGAATCAAGTTTTGACGAAGAGGAATGTCCACCACTGGATAAAATGGCCCTTCTGTTTGTGCTGGCGTTGGCCGCATTGGTGTTTTCGCTTTTAAAGAGGGTGCGAGCAACAATGTCCACAGCGCTAAAAAGTGTCTTCTTTCCATGATGCCACCAATGCAATTGCGTTGAATTAAGTTTGGTGGAACTTGAGGGATTTGCCATGACGAATATAAAAAATGCCCCTGCAAGAGAGTCATTTGCAGAGGCACTGTGGAACTAAATTGAGTGTTGATTGAAGGTTTATGCGGCTTCGAACGCCAATGCTTTCTTCTCTACCTGACGGAAAATGAGAGTTAGCACACCATTTACCGTTAAATAAAATGCACCTGCAATACCAAATACCGTCAACGTATCGTAGGTTTGTGCGTTAATGCGCTGCGCGTAACCCATCAAATCCATGATCGTAATCGTGCTTGCTAGTGACGTACCTTTGAAGACCAAAATCACTTCATTCGAGTATGCCGGAACTGCACGACGAATAGCGTATGGCAACAGCACTTTCAGTGTTGCGGTTTTGTTCATACCTAATGCACGACACGCTTGCCATTGACCGGAAGGAATCGCGTTAAACGCCCCTTTGAACAACTGAGTACTGTACGCCGCGGTATTCAACGCTAGCGCTAACATCGCACAGAACCAAGGTTGGCTTAACCATGTCCAAAATACACTTTCTCTTACAGCATCAAACTGACCCGGACCGTAGTACACCAAGAAGATCTGTACCAACAAAGGCGTACCTGTGAACAAGGTGATGATGCCACGACTTACCCAATGCAAACCCGGAGTACGTAGGATCAGAGTCAGCGTCATCATCAAAGCTAAGAGGCAGCCCACAACCAAGGAAGCGGCGGTCAATTGGAGGCTAGTGCCTAAGCCATCCAGCATTTGCCAAACGTGTTGTTCGTTCATGCGGTTGCCTCCTGTCCCATGCTCATACCTTGAATTGAGAACTTCTTATCAATCAGTTTGACGGCACGTTGTGTAATCAAAGTAATGCCTAAGTAAATCGCCGCAGCGGTCGCGTACCATGTAAACGCTTCATGCGTCGCTGCAGATGTTAGCTGCGCTTGCTTCAACAAATCCGTTACGCCAATCAGTGATACAAGTGCGGTATCTTTCAGCAAAACCAACCATTGGTTAGTTAAACCTGGTAGTGCGTGTCTTACTGCTTGTGGCAAAACAATGCGAACAAAAGCGTGTGCTTGACTGATGCCGAGTGCACTTGCTGCTTCTCTCTGCCCTCTTCCAACGGCTTTCAATGCGCCACGTAGAGTTTGAGAAGCGTAGGAAGCGAAGATCAATGACAACGCCACCACGCCAGACAAGAACGGGCTAACTTCAATAAAGTCGCCGGTGATTAAAAACAGAACCTGCGTCGAACCAAAATAGATAAACAACACGACAAGGATTTCTGGCAAACCGCGTACAATCGTCACAAACGCCGTCATTGGCCATTTAACGAAAACGCGGCGAGACATTTCACCACTGGCGAATACCACTGCCAGAATCAAACCGACTAAAAGGCTTGTGAAGGCTAGCTGGACAGTCATCCAACTAGCTTGAACAAGCGATAAAGAGTAACCCGTTAGTGCCATATTACTTACCGAAGTATTTGTTGTAGATTACGTCGTATTCGCCGTTTGCTTTCACTGTTTTCAGTGCTGTGTTCAGCTTGTTCACTAGCTCGTCGTTACCTTTATTTACTGCGATACCGAAACCGTTACCGAAGTATTTAGGGTTAGTGACGTGCTCACCCACGTAAGCTAGGTTGTCTTCTTTCTTGAACCATTCTGCTACGACTGCTGTGTCACCGAATACAGAATCAATACGGCCATTTTTCATATCGATGAACGCGTCTTGGTAGCTTGAGTAAGGAACCGCGGTTACGCCCGGCATTTGCTCAATCAGGTAGCTTTGGTGTGTTGAACCGTTTTGAACACCAACACGCTTACCTTCTAGTGCTTTTTGATCAGCCACTTTTTCTTTGATAGAAACAAACGCTGCTGAGTTGTCATAGTATGCATTCGTGAAATTCACTTGCTCCAAACGCGCCTCAGTAATGTCCATTGCAGAGATTGCCGCATCGTAGCGCTTGAATTTTAATGCTGGGATCAGGCTGTCAAAAGATTGGTTGTGGAAGGTGCATTTTGCTTCGATTTCTTTACATAGTGCATTCGCCAGATCCACATCAAAACCTTGGATTTGGTTGTTTTCATCCATGTATTCGAATGGGGCGTACGTCGCTTCCATCGCAAATTTGATCTCTTCTTGTGCTGCTGCGTTCGCTGAGACAAGTCCGATTAGTGAAGCTAGTAGAATCTTTTTCATTGCAATACTCCGTGTGTACTTAGTGGGCTGACACTCGCAATGACAGCCGAGCTTATCTGTTAAATAGACTGAACTTTAAATACGTGATTTAGTGATTTAGGTAGTCAGCAAACTGGGCGGTTTGCGGGTTAGAAAACGAATCATTTGTGCCGTGCTCAACGATGTGTCCTTTTTCTAAATACAGTACGTGACTAGCGATTTTCTTGGCGAAATCCACTTCGTGCGTCACAACTACTTGTGTAATTCCGGTTTCGCTTAAATTTTTAATAATCTTAACGACTTGGTTAGTAATTTCCGGATCAAGCGCAGCGGTCGGTTCATCAAAAAGCAAGACTTCCGGTTTCATCATCAATGCACGAGCAATCGCCACACGTTGTTGCTGACCACCAGAAAGTTGCATCGGCCATGCTTCCGCTTTGTCTGCCAAATGCAGCGTCGCAAGAATTTGCATTGCCAGCTTCTTCGCTTCTTCTTTATCCATGCCAGCGACTTTTACCGGAGCCTCAATCAGGTTCTCCATCACTGTCATATGCGGCCATAGGTTGTACTGTTGGAACACCATGCCCACTTTACGACGAAGCGCTAAACCTTGCTTCTCTTTGATTTCAGTTGAAAAGTCGAATGCGTCATTAGCGATGTTTAACTGGCCGTTATCCGCTCCTTCAAGAAGGTTAAGAACACGTAGTAGAGAGCTCTTCCCTGCACCACTCGGACCGAGTAACACCAGTGTTTCGCCGCTTTCACACTTAAAGCTGACATCGTGAAGCACTTGTGTCTCACCGTAGGATTTATTGATTCCGCTTACCTGAATAGTCATGCTGACATACCGCATTAATTGTCACTTGGTATTTATATTACCCAACTGGACTTTTTATGCAATAAAAATGTATAAAAATTTAATTTGTTAATTTTTTGTATGATCAGCTACCACCAAGACAGAGTATCTGACTGGTTTGAAGAGTTAGTTTTAACTGAATTTGTTGAAGAAAAATCCAACAACATGGTGACGACCGAAACAAGGTTAAAATGGTGGTTATTTTTGTGCTGACGTGTAGAGGAAGTTTTGAGTCTATGAGGATGATCTATTCCAAGTACACCCGCTCATTTTTGCACAGCATCCCCTGTTAGTTTTCCTGTAAAGTCCTCTATGGCAGGGTCCTGATTACGACTTCGCGAATGGACTATAATTTCTCTTTGTATCTGACTCTTAATTTGAGTCATCTAAGTATTAATGGGATAACTCCATGTTGAAGTCGCATTGTTTTTCTCTCGTTACACTCATTTCTTTGAGCTTACTTTCTATACCCAGCGTTTGGAGTAGAACATCAATCGTGTTACCTGGATTGCATGAACAGGGTATTGATCTTCAAGATAAGCCTATCTCTGCTGTGGCTACACGTGAGTGGGAACTGGATTATGCTGATATCGTATTCGGCGCTTACGAAAGTAAAAGTCATAATGAGCGTGTACAAGCACTTGGTTACATGTACAACCAAAAACTCGACATGAACTCAAGCTGGCTTGAAAACGATATACGTAACCAAGCAGAACTGAATGGAATTGACTACGAAGATTTCTTTCTCCACTTTTCTGAAGACACTATCCTAGCTGAAGTCGACTCAAGCCATGGTGAAAATACATTACTCAATCGAAAACCGATGATTGTTGGTTATACGGCTAGTGCTGACCACGCCGGTTTTTGGCTATATCAACCACCGCCATGGGATGCTGATGTATTCGGTCAGGCGAATAATGGTGGTGCCCTCTATGTTTATCACTCAGAGAAGTTCGACCGCTTAACTTTTACGTTTTCTCAGTTTGCTCAGGGTGGCAGCTTTACGATTGAATACCCTCCTGCTATCGACTCGTTTGGTCAGGTAACTGAATGGAAAAGCTTCGCGATTAAAAAAGACAAAACTGAGAACATGACTAAAAACCAAACAGTAAGCTGGTCTGTTCCTTTGGATTGGGTTCGCGCTACAACGCATGATGGTAGCGGAAAAACTTATGGTGGCGGTCAGTACTTTGGCTCCACCTTTTTACGCGACGGCGGCCGCCTTTACGTTGCGAAAATTACTTGGCATGACGACAACATAGAAAACCGCCCACGTCTCGAAAACATTCAACTCAAAGATAGCTTCCCTGCCGTCAATATCTCAGGAGCACCAACGGAGACACCTGAAGGTCAAACCATTCAACGCTGGCGTAAAATTCGTGGCTTCGACAAATCTGCAGATCGAAACCAAGACAATTATCTTTCTTGGAATGAATACAAAAACCGTTCGAATAAGAATGCAACGGCACGATTTCGTTGGGAGTCACGGGTTATTCCATTTGGTCGTATGTGGAATCAAACCTCTTCATGGGCATTGACCAATCTCGGTAATCCCGTTTTTACCAATACAATGCGCCACTATTACCAAGCTGAATGGGCGAAACAAGGTTTAAATGGTGCGTACAACGACGACACGAATAAGTTACTCGGTGCAAATCAGTTCTACATATATTCCGGAGGCACAGTGGATGAACTTGGTTTGGTGGCGGGTAGCCAAGCTGCTGACGATGCTTACAAAGCGCAATTCTCGGCGTTCTTGAATAAACTGGCAACGCTGGATGAAGATGCGTTAATTGGCCTCAACATAGGTACGGCAAACTTATTCGGTCGTAATGGGCAAAACCACTTGGTTAACGCTGGCTCCTTGTACTTGCGCGAGCACTACCTTTTCCCTGCTACCGGCTTTAGTGGCTATGCTGGCTTGACTAAATTTTGGGATAACTCTGCACTCGCCAAAGCTGGCCAGAAAGTGATTTATCAAGCGACCACGCGTTATGGTCGCGTTCAATACTTTGGTAACACAGAAAACAATTGGAAACAGGACCAATACTCTGCACTAGCGGTGTTCTACTTAAACTATCACCCTGAGCGCATTTACTTTAATCAGTGGAACAATGGCTACTTATATGGAAGTAATAACACAACAAGTGACAACTTCTGGAAGGCAGGCGTACCAAAGAATATTGCTTATCAACCTAGCGCCTTGCTTGCCGTTGATTTGGGAGAGCCTGCCAATCAAATACCAGAGGGGTATCAGGCGACTCCGCTAATGATGTCCACCAGCACGCCCTATCCTGCCGATTACACGGTGATTGGAGATGCTTCTATGAGCAAAGTGGCTCATCCTGACTTGCCTAATGGCGCTATCGATTTGTTACCAACCCATACGTACTTTGCGTATCACTCAGACGATACGGTGGTGGTGCATGGCCCTACAGAGATGGTGTTAGCCCGCGAATTCACCAAAGGCCGAGTTCTGTATCGAACTGATTTCTTTGGTAAGAATATCGATTATTTCACCTCACCGAAGATGTCAATCGTGCTTCCAGAGCCTATGCGACCTGTAGATCAAGACGGTAACATCGGCGACTATGTTTCTCATATTGAGATTGGCGGCTACGAAGGAGTGTTCTTGCTGTATTAACGCCCTTTAAACCCTTCTCACCAAACACTTCATAAATCGCCGTTTTTATGCTTAACGTCACTGAAAAAAACTTGTTCACTGAATCTTTATAAACCGATGTATATACTGAAGTAAATGACAACGACAAGGAAATTCAGTCACATGAAGACGACACCTTCAATGCTCTCTGTTCTGCTGCTATCAGCATTATCTACTCATGCAAATGCGGACGAATGCGGAAAAATAACCATCGCAGACATGAATTGGAATTCGGCCAACTTAATGGCGCACATCGACCAATTTGTCTTAAATGAAGGCTACCAGTGCGATGCGGAATTGATCCCTGGTGATAGCGTTCCTACAGGCACCTCTATGATTGAAAAGGGACAACCTGACGTTGCGCCAGAGTTATGGACAAACGGCATTAAAGAAGCACTTGATAAAGGGATTGCGGATAAACGCTTGCGTATCGCTGGTGAATCGCTTGTCAATGGCGGTGAAGAAGGGTTTTGGGTTCCCGCCTATCTGGTAAAACAGTATCCAGAGCTCGCGACGATAGAAGGCGTCATCAAGCACGCCAAACTATTTGAACACCCAGAGGATGATGACAAGTTCGCCTTTTATAGCTGCCCTGCTGGTTGGACATGCCAAATCACCTCCGGTCACTTGTTTAATGCATTAGGGTTAAGTGAGCACGGCTTTGAGATGGTTGACCCAGGCTCTGGCGCTGCACTAGCTGGTACCATCGCCAAAGCCTATGATCGCAAAATGCCTTGGTTTGGTTACTACTGGTCACCAACACCCGTATTGGGCAAGTATGATATGGTCAAAGTGGATTTTGGTAGCGGAACAGATTTGGAAGAGTATCGCAACTGTACCACTCAGCCTGATTGCGCTTCACCAAAAGTAACAATGTACCCACCTTCTCCAGTTCGCACAGTAACAACTGAGGCGTTTGCGAGCAAAGAACCCCAAGCATTCGCGTACTTGCAGAAACGCGGATTTACCAACGAGCAAATGAGTGAAATGCTGGCCTGGATGGAAGATAACTACGCGGACGGTGAAGAAGCGATGTTTTACTTCTTTAATACCTACCCTGACTTGTGGAAAGGCTGGGTATCTGAAGACGTCGCGGTGAGAATCGAAAAAGCGCTTTGATGATTAATATTTCGAGTGCCACAAATCATTTAACCTCCCATACCGTTTGAATAAACGGCATGGGAGACTAATCAACGACTCGTTAATACATGGTGTGACCATTCAATGTATCTTTAGGGATCTCTTGCAGAGCGTCCCAATGTTCAACAATCTTCCCATTATGATCAAAACGAAAGAAATCCATCGTCACGTATTCAATATCATTAGGCCATGTTTGGTGAGTGTGTAGTGCCACCAAGTTCCCTTCAGCAATGGCTCGCACAAACGTAATATCTTTATCGGGATACTTATTTTGCATCCGCTCAAAATACTCGATAAAAGCCTCGGGGCCATTTCCAACTAATGGATTGTGCTGGATGTACTCATCACCTACGTAGTCTTCAACTGCCTTTCTTGGGTTACCTCTATAGGCGGTTTCGTAAAACGCAATGGCATTTCTTTTATTCTCTTGCAGATCCATTTTTCTTACCTGTGTTGCTCCATCTTGCGGATAACGGTAATCATAGTCTTTGAACTTCAGAAGTGACCAAACATCGCGCACAAAAAAGGCCGCTAAACAGCAGCCTTCATCACTTCAACTTGGAATCATCGCCTTTCATCGCTTAAACCACACCACCAGCACCGAGCATAGAACGCTCACTGTTCTCCACCAGCAACGCGGTTGCGGTTTGTTTCAGTGTTTCCCATTCTTGGTCTTCGACAAAGATACCATTTTGCCAAGAAGCTTGTTGCGTGCGGCTTAACTCATCACCTTCAATGTGGGTGGTATACCCTTGTGCACTTTTCTCGATATCGAAATCGTTCACGGAGAGCTCGATAACCATACTATGCAAATCCGTATCATGCCCATCAAACTGATCCGAGAAAAAGACTTCTGGTGCGATTCGTCCGCGGTTTAACACATAAAGCGTTCGCTTGGGACTAGAGCCATTGACCCATTGTGCGCGACACGCGATGCCTTTCGCAGAGAGCTTCAACAACTCACTGAAACCCAACCAACGGTTATGACACTGCTTCAACGTAATGGTAATCGACTTACGGTTAATCATTTTCTCAAGTGCGAAATCCAACACAGCGGGTAAATGACACGCTACACTCCCGTTGTGCAGTTCTACCTCTATGCTTGACGGCGTAATGTTGGTCACCGATACGGCGCAGTCTGAATCTAACCCAAGAAATAGACTGGCGTTATTAAAATGACGAACTCCATGTAAGCCAACCATTTGCAAGTCCGCCACCATGTTCGCAATGACATCCGCCTCACCACAGTGACGGCGCATGCCAAGAAATGCCTTATTAACCGCGGCCACCAATTCGTTGTGAGAGACGATCATAATGCAAATCCTCCGTTGATTTTTTGATTGTCACTTTGCGCAATTTCGTCATGCGGCGGCATGCTAGGGAAAATCCATGTGTCTGCCAGTTTAGGGTCGTGAATTTCATCTAACAACGGCGCACCTTGGAAGAAAGTTACTCGAACCCAACGATCCGAGCGTGGATCAAATTTAGTCGCACCAAAGATAGCCAACTTACAGCGCAATAAGTGCATTGGCAGTGCATCTTGGCGTAGCACGTTCATTTGAATATCACCCATTGCTCGGTTGCCTAACGTCCATACGCGACGTGTGATCGAACGGTAAGTCGGATTTTGCAACAGAAACTCTGCTACGGACATTTCTTCATCACAACCAAGCAAAGCGTGGTACAAGCGATTCACTTGTCTGCCGATATCAAGCGGCAGCTCTTTTTCTTCTCCTGCTTCCTCGCCACGAACACCAAGCCTTGGCTCTTCTTTGTCTTGTGAACGATACCAGAACCAATAATTGTTCTCGGCCAGTGAGTAATCCGCATCAATCGCCCAGCGGTATTTGTTTTGCAACACTTCCAGTAAGTCTTGGATCTTTTTCCCGCCCGGAATCGATAACGTTTCATCCGTATTCATTTGGCTAGCAAATTCGTCCACCAAAGATGGGTAGAGTTCGATCAAGCAAGAGGTGAGGATTTCTTGGGCTTCCACACTCATTGTTTTCTTTTGCTCGACCAAACTCGCCCAGTTCGGATGTGATGCCATTAACGTTGTTAGCTCTGATAGCAGTTGTTTGATGTCTGCTATCGCTTGGTGATTGAGCCTATCTTGATGTTCATTGATGGTGATGACTTGCTCTAAATGACGCTGTGCTTTTTGCAGCAATCCTTGCAAAAGAGCATGGAACGACGCTTCACACGGCATCGCAAAGACTCGCGCTACCGCACGCTCGCGAGAGGCCATCCATTGGTCAACAATACACGGGTGATTAATCAAGTATGGAGCCATGCCTAAGCCAGTAGCATTGCCGACACCAAGGTAGCGCTGCAAGCCACGATGCAAAGCCACCGCGTTGTCGCCACCTTGTTGAAGTGCCAGATAGTGCACCCAATCTAGGCTGAATTCACGCAACATATATACGGCACACATTTGCGCACTAAAAGACTGGCTGAAATCTGAGTTATTCTCTAACAGTTTGAAGTCGGCGATACCAAACTTTCCGTTACCATAAACAGCTGTGGTACGCAGGATATAACCCACTTCCGCTAACTCTTTCGGCTCAGGCTGCTCGCCTTGAGAAAGCGCGCTAACAATGTGCTCAAACACGCGCACACTTTTGTTTGCGCGAGCAAGAACAAGTACGTTGTTTGGATTACGTCCCGCTTCTTGCAGCGGTACATTTTCTCGCAATCTTTCCAACAAGGTAACATCAACATCGCCTTGAACCAGTGCAAATGTGACGTCCCACTTTTCAGCAATTACGCGATCATTACGCTCGTCGTCGGCAATTTCATCACAGAATACCACCAAATGATAAACGTGCTCTGGCGTGGTCAATTTGTAAATCACATGACCATAACCACGAGGACAAAGCTGCCACTCATGCTTGGTTACTTGCCAGTTTTGGCTTGCCATATTACGAATCAGACTGCGAACAAAGCTGATTCGGTTTTGGTGCATTGCGCCAAGCCTTTCGGCTGCCATGACAATCGCTGCATCGCGCATAGTTGCTTCCGTATAAGTAGAACGATGTGCATCCATTTTGCTCACCACCTATTTGTTATTGTAAGAATACTAGGGTTTGTGCGGATGCAGGAGGAAAACACCCGCACAAGCTCCACGTTGTTTGAATTAGATAATTGTTATAGCCCTTGCTCTTTCGCCATTTTGATTGCGATTTGCGGCGCATTCCAAAGTGACGGTAACAGAATCAACGAAACCGGAACCGCGGTAATCACAATGAAAGATTGCAGTGCAGAGATGCCACCAGAGCCAAGAGAAATCAGGATTAGTGCCGTCACACCCATCATTACTCCCCAGAAGGTACGGATGATCGCATTCGGCTCCGTTTCACCACTGATCACGACACTGATTGTGTAGGTCATTGAGTCGCCCGTCGTGACGATGAAGATCGTGGTTAAAATCAGAAATAGAATTGAAGTCAGCATTGGCATTGGTAGTTGCTGAGTCACTGCAAGCAAAGCACCTGGCAAGTTAAAGCCCTCAAACGCCGCACTCACGCTACCCGGTTCAGCAATTTCAAACGCAAGGCCTGAGCCGCCCACAATCGTGAACCAAAAACAAGTGGTTAACGGAGCCACAATACTGATGGTGGAAATAACTTGGCGAATAGTGCGACCACGGGAAATACGCGCAATAAAGATTGCCATCATCGGACCATAACCCAGGAACCAGCCCCAGAAAAATACTGTCCACCAACTTAGCCAACCTTCGTCACCGCGATAGGTCGCCATTGGGATAAAGTTATCCAGCATGCTCCCTACACCTTGAATATATCCGTTAAAGATAAAATTCGTCGGACCAAAAAATAGGATGTAAACCATCAATGCAATTGCCAGAATCACGTTGTAACGACTAAGCAGTTGCATGCCTCGGCTTAATCCACTGAGTGCTGACAAGGTGTAAAGCGCAATCGCAAACAAGATGATGATAAGCTGAGTGGTAAAGCCATCAGGAATATCAAACAGCGCATTTAACGCGTAGCTAACCTGCAAGCCTAGAAACCCAATGGGCCCGATGGTGCCCGCGGCTACCGCGATAATGCAGCACGCGTCAATCAATGCACCGAGTTGGCCTTTAAGTGCTCGTTCACCCAAGACTGGGTAAAGCAAAATACGGGGTTTTAGTGGTAAACCTTTGTCGTAATGTAGGTGCATCACCACGATGGAAGTTAAGCTACCTACAATCGCCCAAGCTAGAAAGCCCCAGTGCATAAAGGATTGTGACAACGCATTCACCGCACCTTGCTGCGGGTTATCTTGCGCGCCGTACAAAGGGGGTGGGCTAACGTAATGCGCGATAGGCTCAGCCGCGGCCCAGAAAACACCACCACCAGCCAATAAGGTACAGAAAATAATCGCCATCCAGCGGAAAGAATCCATTTCTGGTTTTGCAATCCCGCCCAACATCACCTTGCCTGTTCGCCCTGCAGCCAAGCCAAGACCAATAAGAAAAGTGAGAAGCAGCAGTAACTGCCAGTATGGACCAAACACCTGAACTGCCCAGCTAAAACCGGCGTTAACGATCGTAGATAACAGCTCGCCGTCATAAAGTGCAATAGCAACGAACAACGCGATGAAACCACCGCTATACCAAAAGGCCGGGTTATTCAGTCCTAATTTGTCCGTCGTGTTTTCTGTTGTTGATGTGTTGTGTTTTGCTTTTGACTTGCCCGATGACACGCTCATCGTGGAAGCTTTCATGCTATTGGTTAAATCAGACATACTCTGGCTCCAGAGGTTCTTTGCAGCAGCCAAAGACTGGCTACAAATGTGAGTTTTACGCCTGCCGTATTGTTATTATGTGGGCAGGCGGTTCCTACTTTGGGGAATGCTATGAAATAGGCTCTAATCCTTCTTTAAGGAAGTTGAACCAGTTTTCACCCAATATTTTTCCAGCCTCAGATTCACTGAATCCGTGACCCATTAATCCGTTATAGATGTTCTCCATCCCTGCACTGCCGCAGAACCATGGCAGCGCATCTGGCCATCCCGAGTTACTTGCTGAACCTTCGCCGTAATCCATCGCTTTTGACCAACGCCCGTTGCGCATCCACTCCAATACTTGTTGCGGTTGGTTTAAGCACAGATCACTACCGATGCCTAAATGGTCGACGCCAAACATGTCTGCGGTTTTCGCTACCATCTGGCAGAAATCATCCAGCGTGCACTGGCTGCCATTTGGTAAATGGAACGGATATAAACTGAATCCAATCAAACCACCGCGCTCCGTCAGTGCTTTGATCACGGTGTTGGACTTGTTGCGCAGTGCGTCATGCGCAAACGTCGGGTTAGCATGGCTGATACAAATTGGACGCGAAGAGAGCTCGATAGCTTCCAACGTCGAACGCTCCGCGCTGTGGGACATATCAATGATCATCCCGACTCGGTTCATCTCTTCAATCGCTTGCTTACCAAAGCGAGTTACGCCGGAATCGTTTGGTTCGTAACAACCTGTCGCCAGTAAGCTTTGGTTGTTGTAGGTCAGTTGCATGATCAGCAGACCTTGGCGGCGCATCACTTCAATCAGACCAATTTCATCATCGATAGGTGAGCAATTTTGCGCGCCGAAGAAGATGCCGACTTTGCCTTCTGCTTTGGCTTTTTCTACATCTGCCATTGAATAAATAGGCATGATGAGGTCCGCATTTTGCTCGAAGCGCAAGTTCCACTCAGCAAAACGCGTTAAGGTTTCGCGCGCAGTTTCGTGGTAGACGATGGTGGCATGAACGGCGGTAATGCCACTCGCCTTAAGCGTTTGGAAATACTCTCGATCCCAATTGCAGTACTGCAATCCGTCAATCACAATCCGTTGTTGGTACATAACCACTCCTTAAACAATTTCTTAGCCTTTTCGTGCTGGCAGCTGACACCATCAGCTACCCTGCTGTTCTTAGTAAGGGCGCTGATAAGCGGTTTTCACCACGGTGTAGAACTCTTTGGCGTACTGACCTTGCTCACGAGGGCCAAAGCTAGATTCTTTACGGCCACCAAATGGCACGTGATAATCTGTACCCGCAGTTGGCAAGTTAACCATGACGCAGCCCGTTTGGACTTGCTGTTTGAAGATCGCGCTATTGCGCAGGCTTTGCGTGATAATGCCGCCTGTCAGGCCAAAGCGCGTATCGTTCGCGACTGCAATTGCCTCATCCAGATCAGAAACGCGAATCACGCTCGCCATTGGCGCAAAGACTTCTTCTTGGTTCACTTCCCAGCCATTCTGTGTATTTAAAAACAGAGTTGGTGACATGTAGTAACCGTCATGCTCTAGGCTCAGACGCTCACCACCGAAAGCCAGCTCCGCGCCTGCTTGGCGTGCGTTTTCGATCCACTCAAAGTTCGCATTCAGCTGGTTACCATCAACAACAGGGCCCATGAATACGCCCTCTTCTAGAGCGTGACCCACTTTAAGTTCACTCATGCGTTTGATTAGCGCCTCAACATACGCGTCGTGAATTCCGTCCATAACCACAAGACGAGAAGACGCGGTGCACTTTTGACCTGCACCCGAGAATGAGCCTGCGATTGTCGCTTCGACAGCAATCTGAATGTCTGCATCATCTGCCACTACGAGCGCATTTTTGCTACCCATCTCTAGCTGACAACGCACAAAATTTGGTGCCGTTGCCGCTGCAACTTTACGGCCAGTGCCCACAGAACCAGTGAAGCTCACGCCGTTCACTTCCTTCGAATTAATAAGGGTATTACCGACTTGCGAACCGCTACCCAAAACGAGGTTAAACGTGCCGGCAGGTAAACCTTGGCGATGGATAATCTCTGTCAGCGCAACGGCACTTGCTGGGGTTAGGTTGGCAGGCTTCCAGACGACGCTGTTGCCAAACGCAAGTGCTGGCGCGATTTTCCAAGCCGCTGTTGCTGTTGGAAAGTTCCAAGGAGAGATAATGGCGATAACGCCGACGGCTTCACGAGTAACTTCAACGGAGACACCTGGACGGACGGAAGCAGCGCTATCGCCAATTTGACGCAGAACCTCAGCAGCAAAGTATTGGAAGAATTGGCCAGCACGGTATATCTCACCTCGACCTTCAGCAAATGGCTTACCTTCTTCACGCGAAAGCAAGGTGCCCAATTCGTCACATCGTGCAATGAGCTCATCACCAATCGCTTGTAGCACTGCTTGCTTGCGCTCGATTGGTGTTTTTTCCCACTCTGGCTGCGCTGATTTAGCCGCTTGAATCGCTTGCTCTACTTGCGACACATTCGCTTGTGCGAAATCGCCAATGTTTTCGCTGATATCAGAAGGGTTAATATTGGCGATGGTGTCCATGCCCGATTGCCATTCACCTGCTATATAGAGGGATTTTTCTGCTTGAACATTGTTAATAAAAGTCATGGTTCTTTCCTTGTTCTTCCGATTTGTGATGGCAAGCCACTCACTCACTGATCTCTAATTATTCTTATTGGATTTATTCTGGTTGGCTTGCCGACGCGTAGACAACAAACTCCACCAACATCTCTTCTCGCGCTAACCCTGCAACCACCATGGCGGCGCGATTTGGGTACGGCGCTTCAAAATATTCCGCGTACACTTGGTTAACGGTCTTTAAGTATTCTCTGTCAGTCACATAAATCAGGACCTGCAACACCGAGTCCAAAGACTCCCCTGCACACTCCAGGGTGTGAATGAGATTGTTAAAGGTTTGACGTGTTTGTGCTTCGATACCGCCTTCCACAACCGCGCCTGTGTCATCAATAGGAATTTGAGCCGTATACAGGGTTCCGTTGTTGACTATCGCCCATTCAAGCGGCGCTTTAGAAGCAAATAGACTGGTTTTAACTGGGTGTTTTTTAGTAGGAGTATTCACGTGCCTTTCAACCTTTGTAACAGCTTTGTTTCAATATGGTTAAATGATGCACATTGACAGGCGATAAATCTAACGGTAAATTTTTGACATTTGATAAATTAAACTTATCACTCTGTTTAAAATAACGTAAATAAAGGGATTAAGAGGCATTAGGGATGAGTATTAAGCTTCAACAATTAATGCATTTTGTGATGGTAGTCGAGGAAGGAGGCTTTCGAGCCGCTTCACATCGTGCAAATCGTTCTCAGGCGGCACTGTCAACATCGATAAAAGAGCTTGAAAAAATTCTAGGGCAAACGCTGTTTGAACCCGGAAACAAAACCAAATTGACCCCGTTTGGTGAAATTTGTCTTCCCAAAGTGGTTCAGTTTCTCAATATCTACAGTGCACTAGACAACGATCTCAAAGCAGCCGCTGCCGGACAGCAAGGGAGAGTGCGAATTGCGAGCGTTCCTTCTGTTGCAGCGAAGCTCATTCCTAGCGTGTTGGGCGCCTTTTGCGAACAGTATCCAAATGTAGAAGTAAGCTTGATAGACGATAATGCCGCTGGCGTCGAGGCTCGCCTACTCTCCGGTGAAGTCGACTTAGCGCTCGGTAACCCCTCTCACCTCGATGAGGGCGGCATTGACTTTACACCGCTGTTAGCCGATCCAATAGGCGTGGTGTGTTTAAAGGACAACCCTATTGCGAGTCATCCAGAAGGAATCGAGTGGCAAACTTTGTTGGAACAACCCTTTATCCGTAACGGCACTTGTACACTTCTCGATCCAACCCCAGCAAGAGCTCTGAGTCAGCAAGCGCTCTATTCGGTCGAAAATATTACTTCGCTGTTTTCTGTCTTAGAACTTGGGATTGGTGTCACGACCCTACCGAAGCTTGCTTTCCCAACCAATGAAACACGCTTGGTTTGGATTCCGCTTATCGATCCACCACTTGAAAGGCAAATTGGTATATTTACGTTAACCGATCGCACGATCTCGCCTCAAGCTAAAGCATTTCACGATCTTTGTGTGCATTATTTAAACTATCAAAAAGAAGATAAATAATGGTTCGATTAACATGCGGATAATTGAAAGCCTCCATATTCAGAGTGGAGGCTAATTTGTATTTGTGTAGTCGCTTCGTTTTATTTTTTGCGACGATTTCGGTTCTTATACACCACGCAAAAGTTACCACGCTTGGTACGACACTTTGAGCAACGTTCGCAATCTACTGGTGCGCGATTGCCTTCTTTCCAACGTTTGATCAACTGCGGCTCAGCCAATAAAGGGCGTGACACAGCAAAAAATTGGATATCTGTGTTTTCTGCAATTTTCTCAATCGCATCAATGTCGCTCAGCCCGCCGACAGTAATCACCGGTATGCTAACATCCTGACTGATCACGTGACCATATTCGTGAAAGTAACCTTCTTCTTGTAGTGTGTAACCATCGAACGTTTGACCAACAAGTTCGTTTGCTTTGCCGTGAACATTGCCAGATACGATGATCGCATCAACGCCTACTTCTTCAAGTTTCTTACAGACGACGCGAGTTTCATCGAACGTTAAACCGCCGTCAAAGAACTCAGTTGCCGTCAGTTTAACGAGGATGGGAAATTCGCTTCCAACCAGCTTTCTGGTTTCAGAATAAATTTCTAAAAGAAAGCGCATGCGATTTTCTAAGCCACCACCATATTCGTCTTCGCGACGATTATAGTACGGGCTTAAAAACTGGTTAATTAAATAAGTGTGCGCCGCATGAATCTCTACGCCGTCAAAACCAGCGTCTTGAGCACGTTTGCTCGCCAATGCGAATGCCTTTACGATGTAGTCGATTTCGTCCTTTGTCATCGCTTTGCCTTGCGTATTTGTACCACGCTCAGGCACGTCACTCGGAGCGAAGATGACACGCTCACCGACGTTATGGGTGGTTTTGGTGCCACCGTAAGCAATTTGCATCACGATTTTAGAATCTTGTTGATGTACTAGCTCTGTTAGCTTTTTGTATTCTTCAATAAAAGAGTCGTTGTAGATCCCCATCATACCTGCGTTGGGTTTCTCTTCTTCAACGATATTGGCATAACCCGTAACAATAAGCCCAACTTCCCCTTTCGCAAGCGTTTCGTAAATATCGTAAAGCTTTGCCGTCATATGACCATCTTCGGTCGCCATGTTCTCCCACGTTGCGCTTCTCACAAAACGGTTCTTTAGGGTCATGTTGCCAATGCGGGCTTCGGAAAACAAAATGCTCAAAACCAGTCCTCTTAAAGTTGTCTTTATGTTTTATCTGTTCGCAAGTAAACAAGAACGAAAAAGGAACAGCGATACACGATGTATGGCTGTTCCTTCTCTGAATCCTTGAGACCTGCAAACTACAGGCGCACCTTAATGCCTCGGAGACGACAAAACTTTAATCTGGGTTAATGTTTAGTGAGTTTTTAGACTATGTAAAAGGATGATTCTTAATCGTGTTCATTTCACTGGAGTTAAGATGCTTCCTCACCCACTTTCAGTCGTAAAACTTGTGTATTTCGCTAGCTGGTGATTCAACTTAAACATTCGCATTGTTAGTTTGTATGCTGCTATGGGAACTAGCACTACCCCAAATGTTTACATTACAAACTATCGATATTGAATTCTCATATGGTAAGTAGAGTTATTGCGCTGTTTATACTTTTAGCTTAATCGTCGCTATCTCTTGGCATTATTACGCGTCAGCGGAAACGCGCGATCTACTATGTTTTACACACTGGTTGTTTTTGCTTTTAGATATGAATACGTGATAGTGAAGCTAGAGGAGGAACAGGAAAAACAGGGAAAACAAAGGACAATAGAAAGTTAAATGACCTTACTTCTAGGTAAGGTCATTCATGCATTCAGCAGCAAAAGATATTGGCGCTTAGCAAACGCTTAGGTTTGGTTGTTACAGAGCTAGAGGAATCAACTCGACACCAAGCACACCACTAATCCCCATCACCACTAGCAGTGAGACTTTAAACACCGACTTTGACCAAGCGATGTAGTTGTTGTCATCAATGCTGCGAAAGGTCACTTTCGTCCACATAAAGCAAACAACCGCTGCAACCGCTAAGTATTCATACCCGGCTTCACCTAGTAAAAATAACCCCAATGATGCTGCTCCAAAAGCCACGACATACGCTTTCATGTGTCGATGCGCTTTATGAATGCCTTCTTTAACTGGCAATACGGGAATCCCGGCTTCTCGGTAGTCTTGCATGCGGAACATGGCAATGGCATACGAGTGCGGCATTTGCCAGAGACAGAACATGGTAAAGAGTAAAATCGCTTCCAAGCTAATGAAGTTTGTTACCGCTAAGTAACCCACCAATGGCGGAACTGCGCCTGAGATACTTCCCACTAAGGTCCCATACACCGAGTTACGTTTGTACCACATCGTGTAAAAGAACACGTAATACACGTAGCCAAGCAACACGACGACAGCGGATAGTGGGTTCACTTGGATAAATAACAGTGCGGTTCCTACCAGCAATAAAGCAAGTGCATAAACAAACGCAATATCGATATTGATGTTGCCTTTCACTGTTTCACGATTTCGTGTACGTGCCATCTTTTGGTCGATATCACGATCGAAAATATTATTCACCACACAACCTGAAGCGATGACTAACCCAACACCAACTAACGTCGTAACGAACAACATTAGACTGGCTGGTTCTGTTTTTGCGGCGAGGAAGAACCCCGCCGCAACAGAAATCAGGTTGCCGAAAATAATGCCCGGTTTAGTGATAGACAAATAACTTTTCAGCATACCTTGACCTACAACTTCATGTTGACGTTCATGTTGTAGATGATCCATACCGAGCCAGCGATAAGGATAAGTACAACAATGGCGGTAAACATCAGTGATACAAGGTTCCAACGTCCGTCGGATGTTTTTGTTTCCATGTGCAAGAAGTATTTAAAGTGAACAAATATCTGCACTAATGCACATCCAAATAGAATCGCATAGGTCGTTGTATCTGGTAATGATTTCGTCCAAACAAAGTAGAACGGAATTACAGTCAGAATCAGTGAGGCAATAAAGCCTTTCACGTAATCTGACGCACTGGTTTCTACATGTTGATCCATTACATTACCCCCAGTAAGTAAACGATGGTAAAGACACAAATCCAAACGATATCTAGAAAGTGCCAGAATAGGCTTAAGCAGTTAAAGCGCATTGCCATATTGTCGTTCAGACCTTTCGTCGACAGTTGATGATACGCTACCGCTAACCAAATCAGACCAAAGGTTACGTGCAGGCCGTGCGTACCAACCAACGTAAAGAATGCCGACAGGAATGCACTTGTTTGGGGCCCATAGCCTTCTTCAATCAGGTGATGGAACTCATAGACCTCCATACAGATAAAGCCAAGACCAAGCGCGAACGTGACTAACATCCAACGTTTGAGACCAGCAACATTGTTGCGCTTCATCGCGATAATGCCAAAACCAAATGTGATACTGCTAAACAGCAGCAGCATGGTTTCGACAAACACGAATGGGAGTTCGAAAATGTCTTTACCTGTTGGGCCCGCAATTGAATTGCTCGACAGCACAGCGTAAGTCGCGAACAAGGTCGCAAACAATACACAGTCACTCATCAGGTAAACCCAGAAGCCAAATAGCTTGTTGCCATTCGTGTCATGGTGGTGATCATGGTCGTGATGTGCTGCGATATTAGTTTGCATACGTCACCTCCAGATCATCTTTACTTTCGCTGTCTTTCACTGAGTTTTTCTTCGCTTCTTCAAGCTGAGCTCGACGTTTGGCCTCAATTGCTTTGATCTCTTCAACTTCCACGTAGTAATCCACATCATCGTTATAGCTATGCTGAATACACGTCACGATAATACCGACCAAACTTGCCGCCGCTAGCCACCAGATGTACCAAATCATGCCGAAGCCAAATAGGAGCGACCAAGCCGACACATAGATGCCTGTTGCCGTGTTTTTTGGCATATGAATACGTTCGTATTCCACTTCTTTAGTTGGATCGAACTCGCCACTTTGTTTCTGGTACCAGAAGGCATCCAGCACATCACCTTTTGGTAGGTGCGCAAAGTTGTAGAACGGCGGTGGAGACGATGTTGCCCACTCAAGAGTACGACCACCCCACGGATCACCAGTTAGGTCACGATTTTGCTCGCGGTCACGGATACTCACGTAAATTTGGATGAACTGAGACAATACGCCCAGCGCAATCACAACCGTACCTGCTGCGGCAATCGACAACAGTGGGAAGTATTCTGGGTTGATGTCTTGGCTTAAACGACGAGTCATCCCCATGAAGCCCAGCGCGTAAAGCGGTAAGAACGCCATTAAGAAACCAATAATCCAAAGATAGAACGCGCGTTTGCCCCAAGTTTCATTCATGGTGAAACCGGTCGCTTTCGGGAACCAGTAAGTGATCGCAGCGAAACATCCAAACACCACACCACCGATGATAACGTTGTGGAAGTGAGCAATTAGGAATACTGAGTTATGCAGAACGAAATCTGCGCCCGGAACAGCCATTAGTACGCCCGTCATACCACCAACAGTAAAGGTGATCAGGAAACCCACCGTCCACATCATTGGCGTCGTAAAGCGGATGCGGCCTTTGTACATCGTGAATAGCCAGTTGAAGATCTTCACCCCTGTTGGGATAGAAATGATCATCGTGGCAATACCGAAGAAAGCATTTACGTTCGCGCCAGACCCCATCGTAAAGAAGTGGTGTAGCCAAACGACAAAGGCAAGAATCGTGATAACTACGGTAGCCCAAACTAGCGATGTGTAACCGAACAACTTTTTACGTGAGAAGGTTGCGGTGACTTCTGAGAACACACCAAAAATTGGCAAGATCAAAATGTACACTTCTGGGTGGCCCCAAGCCCAAATCAGGTTGACGTACATCATTACGTTGCCGCCAAGATCATTGGTAAAGAAGTGCATGCCTAGGTATCTATCCAGCGTAAGCAGAGCGATAGTCACCGTTAGGATTGGGAATGAAATGATGATCAAAATGTTTGCACACAGAGACGCCCAAGTGAAGACTGGCATCTTCATCATTGGCATAGACGGTGTACGCATACGCAAAATGGTCGCGAAGAAGTTCACGCCTGTTAACGTCGTACCAACACCTGATATCTGCAGCGCCCAAATCCAATAGTCGACCCCGACTCCTGGGCTTGCCTCAATACCTGAAAGCGGCGGATACGCTAGCCAACCTGTACGACCAAATTCACCTAAGCCGAGAGACATGTTTGTTAGGATGACACCTACAACAAACAGCCAGAAGCTCAAGTTATTCAGATACGGGAAAGCTACGTCACGCGCACCAATCTGCAATGGCACGATGATGTTCATCAGACCAATGACCAATGGCATCGCTACGAAGAAGATCATGATCACGCCATGGGCAGTAAAAATTTGATCGTAGTGATGCGGTGGTAAGTAACCTGCTTCACCCGCAGAAGAAAGGAGTTGCTGACTACGCATCATGACTGCGTCAGCAAAACCACGAACAAGCATCACCATCGCTACTGCGATGTACATGAAGCCAAGTTTTTTATGGTCTACTGAAGTAAACCATTCATTCCACAAATATTGCCACTTTCCGGCTTTGGTCACCGCGTAAACTACGGCTAAACCAACCAGCGCCACAACCGCTAGGGTGATGACAATAATAGGTTCGTGGAATGGAACTGAATCAAGAGTTAATCTTCCAAACATTACGATTATCCTTGGTTTTCAGGCAAACAGTTCATTGAACCAGGATGCTGAGTCACAACGTCGGTGAACAAGAACGGAGGAACGCTAGAGAACAAAGTGACTGGCTCTGCGATACTTGGCGCTGCCAGTGAGCTGTATTGCTCCCAATCTTCAATACGATCAGGGCTCGCCTTCACTTTCTGCACCCAATTTAGGAACGCAGCACGATCAGACATTGCTGAAGCTGTGAACTTCATTTGCGAAAAGCCTTCGCCGCTGTAGTTCGATGCAAAACCCTTGTAGTCACCTTCGTGGTTCGCTATGAGGTTGAGCTTGGTTACCATGCCTGGCATCGCGTAGATCTGTGTACCTAAGCGAGGGATGAAAAACGCGTTCATGATGTTGTCCGAAGTCAGTTTGAACTGCACTGGCACGTCTTTCGGGAACGCCACATAGTTCACCGTCGCAATGTTTTCTTCTGGATAGATGAACAACCATTTCCAATCGAGTGACACCACTTCGATGGTCATTGGTTTAACATCACTTTCCAAAGGTTTGGATGGCTCTAGTTCATGAGTCGAACGCCATGTGATCGTCGCAAGAATCGCAATGATGATGATTGGAATTGTCCATACCACCACTTCGATTTTGGTCGAGTGTGACCACTCGGGTGCGTACTCTTCTTCAGTGTTAGAGGCGCGGTATCGGTAAGCGAAGTAAATCGTCATTAAAATCACAGGGATTACAACGATCAACATCAGCAAAAGAGCAGTAATAATTAACTCTTTTTCTTGCACACCAATGGCACCTTTGGGGTCAAGTAAAGCTGAATTACATCCTGAGAGCATAAGTATGACGGACGCCAAACTTCCCCTCGACAAGATGCGTTTATATCTTGAGGCTTCCATTAACTTTCTCGATGGTTGTCTGGTTTCAAAGCAGATGCCAATCAAAGTAAATAAGAGCTCACAAATAGCGCAGAGGTAATGTATGAGAACAAGAAAAAACTTCGATAAGTAGTTATTCTACTTACAATTTTTCAACTTCGTCATCAAGCATTTAACCAGCTAGAATGAACCGTTATTTACTACGATACGATTGGTATCAAGCCAAGAACCAGTTGTTATAGTCATTAGAATGTTTATGTGTTGAGCATGAGTAACGTCGGGCTCAGAGCGAAACAAAACGGAATTGAGTGGAGATCAAAACCACACTCTTAGTGTGAGTTTATTGTTACACTTTGAAACACTATGTTACATTTGGCGCATTATGAGGAGTAAAAAGTTAAAGCTCATTAGCCACAACTGGAAACTAACCTTCCATTAATGGAAGTTACACACTTTAAATCGAATATTAACCTCAACACGAATTTCTCGTGCTTCAACAATTAATTATTTAAAAACAAATAGTTGAAACTTAAAATTGATGAGACTGACTATCAACTTCATTTACGCAGATAGCCTTAATGAGAAGCGGAAACTAAAAAAACAAAAGTGTGATCAACATCAAATTAATGATTTCACTTAATATTAGAGTGGTATTTACATCTCTTTATTGGATTGTGAGAAATCATTCTCAAGGTAAATCCAAACATAAGTTGTAAATACATTTGGGTTGTGCAGAATTAGCACTCCACAACATAGAAAATGTTGAAATGGAAAGAGACTTATTATTCAGGTCTATCAGAGCCTTATTTCAGTGGTCACTTACATACGAATGCCGCCATCCACTTCTAAAACCCTGCCAGTAAAGTAATCACTCTCAATAATGTATTTTACTGCATGCGCGATTTCGCTTGTTTCGCCCATCCTGCCAACTGGGATCATCTTTTCTAATCGCTCTATGGCTTCTGGTTTCATTTGCTCTGCCATCGCGGTATGAACTACACCTGGTGCAACCGCCGCCGCGCGAATACCGTATCTTGCGAGCTCACGAGCCCATGTTGTCGCCATGGTCGCGACCGCCGCTTTTGACGCAGAATAATTGGTTTGTCCGATATTCCCAGCTCTCGCAACACTAGAAATATTGATGATAACGCCTTGGGAGCCACTCTCAATCATCTTGACGGCAGCTTCACGCCCACACAAAAATGTTCCTGTCACGTTAACGTTCATGACCAAGTTGAATTGATCCAAAGACATCTTACTGATCACGCCATCTTTTGCTTTTACAAGTAACCCATCTCTTAACACGCCAGCGTTATTGACTAACCCATTGAGTTGACCAAAATCTTGGATAATCGCTTCAAACGTGGTTTCAACGTCGATTTCGTTGGTGACATCCACTTGATATGTCAACGCTTTCGCACTCAGCATTCGACACTGCTCTTGTGTTTCCATTAAGCCACTGGCGTTTACATCCAACAACGCTAAATCAGCGCCAGCTTGAGCAAGGGTAATGGCCATCATTTGCCCAAGCCCCTGCCCTGCTCCTGTAATGGCAATAACACTACTTTTTATGTCCATATTGGTGCACTCCATAGCTCGTAATGTTCTCTATCTCAACCAGTCTAAGTTGGCCGAAATGATGCGCGTTTTAGGTCACCATCTCGGGCTGGTTTGTCACAAAACTCAGTCTAGCCTTTCTTACTCTTGTATAACTCAAATAAGCTTGAGAAATCGAGCTCGCCGTGGCCGCTCGCGTTGTGGAAAGAATATAAGTTGCGCGCTAACGACCCCATCGGAACCGAAGAATGTGTTTGTAACGCCGCATCTAACCCCAAGCCGAGATCTTTTAGCATAAGTTTGCTCATAAAGCCCGGCTGGTAATCGTGACTGGCTGGTACACTATCCATCACGCCTGGGCAAGGATTGTAAAGCTCCAATGCCCAATTTCGGCCAGAGCTTTGCAGCATGATGTTTGATAGCACTTTTGGATCGAGTCCATGATCGATACCTAGGTTTAATGCCTCGCACGTACCAGACATTAAAATACCGAGCATAAGGTTGTTACAGATTTTCGCCATTTGACCATCGCCTGCTTTGCCAGCATGGAAAACATTTTTTCCCATATACTGCAAAATCGCATTGGCTTTAGAAAACGCTTGATCCGAACCACCAACAATAAAGGTTAATGTCGCCGCTTTAGCGCCAGCAACGCCCCCCGAAACGGGCGCGTCGACAAACAACACGCGTTTATTTGCCGCTTCATTGGCGACTAATCGCGCAGAGTCCGGATCAATGGTTGAACAATCAATCATCAAGGTACTTGGCGAGACAAGATTGAGGACACCTACGCCACCATGTAAGTCACCAAGATACACGGAACGAACGTGAGACCCTGCTGGTAGCATCGTGATGACTGTGCTAGCACCATCCACGACTTCCTCAATAGAGCTCGCCACCACCGCACCAAAAGGTACTAGTTGCTTTGCGGCTTCGCTATCGACATCGAATACTTGCACGTTAAATCCAGACGCGAGTAAGTTTTGCGCCATCGGATGCCCCATTCTTCCTAAACCGATAAATGCGATGGTACTCATGATCATTCTCCTTATTGACCTAGTGTTTGTTCACCCAAATTAGCAAGCGGATGCTCGTTATCTGACCAAAGCGAGGTAAACAAAGTATCGATAACATCTTCATCGACTTCACTGACACTGTTAAATATCCAGCTCGGCTCGCCATCCCGGTCAATGAGCCGAGAACGGACGCCCTCTTTAAACTCACCTAATAAGGCACTGCGAACCGACAAACTCAACTCTAAACGGAAGCAATCTGCAAGCGGTAAGCTGTGGTACTCTTTCACTTGTCTAAAGCAAATATGCGCGGTGATCGGACTGCCCGATGCGAACGTTTGTTTCGCGTTTTCTATCCACTGGCTATTCCCTTCGATAGTCATGATTCGCTGTGCTATCGCATTAAGATCAAAGCCTTTGCACGCTTCCTCTATCTGATCTAAGTATGGACAAATTTGCGTGGTTGGTTTGCTATCAATAACTTGTTCTTCCATTAACTGTAGTAGTGCAGTTACCAACTCTTTCGCGTCTTCTTTGCCCCACTGGAGCCGCTTTAGCTCATCCAGTAAGGTGGGATACTGCTCTTCCAACAGTAACCAATCGGCCAAACCAATAGTGACAGCGTCACTTGAATTTACCATTGAACCTGTCAATCCGAGGAATAAGCCCACTTGCGGATCTATCTGGCTTAAAAACCACGTACCTCCCACATCAGGATACAGTCCGATATTGATTTCTGGCATAGCAAGGCGTGATGTTGTTGTCACAACTTTATGGCTGGTTCCCATAAAAAGCCCCATCCCACCGCCCATGACAATACCTTCTCCCCAACCGATAATGGGTTTGTTGTAAGTGTGGATGAGATAGTCACACTCATACTCCAACGAGAAATAGTTCGTACAGAACTCTACGATTTTTTCTTTACTCTCGTTATGCATGACGTGATACATAGCTCGAACATCACCACCAGCACAGAATGCTTTTTCTCCAGCGCCAGTCAGTACCACACAAGCCATATGCGGATCGTCTTGCCACTTGATAAGCTGATCGTTAAGTTGGACTAACATGTCATACGTCAATGCATTCAATGAAGCGGTGTTGTCTAACGTTGCGATACCAATGCGGTGCACGCCATCTAAGCACTCTATTTCACTAATGGTTACCATCCCTGCCATGTGGCCTCCTATCGGTTTTTCCATTGCGGTGGGCGTTTTTCTAAAAAGGCGCGAACACCCTCAACTTGATCTTCCGTATCAAAAAGATTCAGAAACAACTCTCGCTCTTTCATTAAGCCGTGCTTCAGTGGCGCAGAGCGCATATTTTGAATGAGCGCCTTACATGCGGCGACAGAAGATGGCGACTGGTTCGCAACAGATTCAGCAAGTTCCAGCGCTTTACTTAAAGCTTCACCTTTGGGAACCAACTCCTCAACTAGGCCTAGTTCTTTTGCTTTGTCAGCGCTGACTTGCTCTCCACATAAAATGATACGCTTTGCCCAGCCTTCCCCTACTAACGCTGTGAGGTTTTGGGTACCGCCAGCGCAGGGCAAAAGTCCGACTTTGGCTTCTGGTAAAGCAAGTACCGCTTGCTCTTCAACTACTCGAATATCACAAGCTAATGCCACTTCTAAACCTCCGCCCATGGCGTAACCATTAATGGCGGCAATGGAAACACCACGAAATTCCGAGAGCGTTTCAAAGGCTTCACCAAAGCATCGCGCCATGTCTAACGCAACCGCTTTGTCACCGTCAGAAAATAGCTTGAGATCTGCACCAGCAGAGAAAAACTTTTCTCCACTGCCGGTTAAAACCAGTGCGTAGACCTGCTTATCATTGTTAAGTGTGAGTATCAGCGACTTCAGTACCTTGAGGCTCTCTGCTGTCCACGTATTGGCTGGCAGGTTGTTCATCGTCACCACCGCAACGTGATTAGTGATCGTATGTTGAATGGCTTCTTGGGTTAATGGCATATCTGAATCCTTTCTCAATGAGCAAATCCAATACTTCGCTACAGCAAGGCCGATTCCTCAGAGAGCAAACGGCGCGCGATGATCAAGCGCATGATTTCGTTCGTTCCCTCCAGAATTTGATGCACACGCACATCTCTGAAATGACGCTCCATTGGATACTCTTTGATGTAACCATAGCCGCCATAAAGCTGCAGCGCTTGGTCGCAAACCTGAAAGCCCACATCGGTTGCGAACCGTTTTGCCATCGCGCAATAAGCCGTGACATCTGGGTCATTTCGGTCGAGCTTGCTGGCGGCATAGCGCACTAACTGCCGAGCAGCCACTAGCTCTGTCGCCATGTCTGCTAATTTGAATTGTAAGGCTTGAAACTGCGCAAGCGGTTTGCCGAACTGCTTACGCTCCTGAATATACTGTGTCGCCTGTTCAAGGGCCTGTTGAGCCGTACCGACGGAACAGGTCGCAATATTTATACGCCCTCCATCAAGCCCTTTCATCGCAAAGACAAAACCTTGCCCTTCTTCGCCCAGTAAATGGCTAGCTGGAATAACGACATTTTCAAAAGTAACCGCTCGTGTTGGTTGGCTGTTCCAGCCCATTTTGGGTTCTTTACGCCCATAGCTGATGCCATCTGCTTGAGCAGGAACAACAAATGCGGACACGCCTTTGGCACCCTCATCTCCGGTTCGCGCCATCACGACCAAAACATCTGTCTCTCCTGCGCCAGAGATAAAGGTTTTGCCGCCGTTGATGACATACTTATCTCCCTTTTTTGTAGCGGACGTGGTCAGTGCAGCGGCGTCTGATCCTGCGTTGGGTTCGGTTAAGCAATAGGAGCCTAACCACTCCCCCGTAACTAGTTTCGGACAGAACTGCGTTTTGGCTTCATCGGTAGCAAAACTGGCTATCATCCAACTCACCATGTTGTGAATCGTCATAAACGCCGTAGTGGACGTACATCCCATGGCCAGTTGTTCAAAGATAATTGAAGCATCCAAACGGCTTAACCCTAAGCCGCCATGTTCTTCTGGTGTGTAGAGACTGAGAAACCCCAGTTCCCCCGCCTCTATCAATACGTCTTTGGGGAAAATCTGCTTTTCATCCCACTCCGCCGCCATCGGTGCTAAACGCTCATCGGCAAATTGTTGAGCGGTATCGGCAAATGCACGTTGATCTTCATTAAGTTCAAAGTCCATAAAAGCTCCTTTTATTCACTCAGCGCAGTTGGATGGTCAGATTGAGCCCCGTTGGAATATCGTCATCAAACCAACGCGCCGTCACCGTTTTGGTCTCGGTATAAAAACGCACTGCTTGTTTACCATACGCATGTAAATCACCATAGAAACTGCCTCTCCAACCAGTAAAGGAGAAAAATGGTAAAGGGACTGGAATTGGCACATTAATCCCCACTTGACCGACTTGAATGTCATGCTGATATTTTCTCGCAGCAGCGCCATTAGCGGTAAATATAGAAGTTCCGTTGCCGTAAGGGTTGCGATTCACCAACTCAATGGCCTCTTGCAACGTTTCGACTTCCATACAAACTAAAACAGGGCCAAATATCTCTTGCGTGTAAATCGACATGTTCGCTGTTACACCGCTAAACAAGGTTGGGCCAATCCAGTTTCCATCGGGAAAGCCGTCCACTTCACACTGACTGCCATCGAGTTCACACACTGCGCCTTGTTGTTTGCCATCTTCGATTAGGTCCAATACGCGTTGCTTGGCTTGCTCACTGATCAGTGGGCCATAAGCAGCCTGTTCATCATCCCAAGGCCCTGGGTGTACTTTCGCCATCGCCAGTTTCAGGTCTGCAATCCATTGTTTTGAATCGCCGACAAATACCGCAACAGAAATCGCCATACAGCGTTGCCCCGCAGCCCCAACGGAGGCTCCGATTAGGTTATTCACCACTTGATC
The DNA here is from genome assembly GCF_033337975.1 of Vibrio sp. Vb2880. Taxonomy (NCBI): domain Bacteria; kingdom Pseudomonadati; phylum Pseudomonadota; class Gammaproteobacteria; order Vibrionales; family Vibrionaceae; genus Vibrio; species Vibrio sp. Vb2880. Next base: position 10,485 of record NZ_JAWORT010000031.1, on the reverse strand, counting down.
TTTGTTTGCATCAGGCATGATCACCATGTGATTCTTTGCACCAGCAAAAGCTTGAACCCGTTTAAAATGTTTAGTCCCTGTGGTGTAGATATAACGGGCAACGGGAACCGAGCCAACAAATGACACCGCTCGAATATCAGGATGAGCCAGAAGAAAGTCGACTTGCTCTTTGCGGCCATGAACGATCTGCAACACTCCTTTCGGCGCGCCAGCTTGCTCAAATAGTTCAGCTAAACGAATAGAGGTCAACGGCACTTGTTCGGAGGGTTTAAGCACAAATGTATTGCCCGCAGCGATAGCGATTGGGAACATCCACAACGGAATCATGGCAGGAAAGTTAAATGGCGTAATGCCGCAACACACACCTAGGGGCTGAATCATTGAGTAACTGTCAATATCCGTGGCAACGTTTTCGACGGTTTCGCCCATCATGTTGCTGGCAATGTTTGCCGCCTGCTCAACAACCTCTATGCCTCGCCACACATCGCCTTTAGCATCCGCTAAAATCTTACCCGTTTCATGAGAAAGCAGTGTGGCAAGCTCATCATGATGCTCTTTGAGCAAGTGCTGATAACGCAGCATGACTCTGGCACGCTCGGATACTGCCACTTCCTTCCAGGATTGGAATGTCTCTTTCGCATTATCAATGGCGGCTTCCATCTCATGCTCTGTGGAACATGGAACGTACGCAATGACATCATTAGTGGCGGGATTGGTTACCTCAACCCAATCCGATGTTTGAGATTCACGAAACTCGCCACCAATAAACAAGGGAACCAAACGAGTCATCATTTACTCCTTTCTGATTTCAATTAAAGCGGTATTTCAATGCCTATCGCCGTGGCTTCTCCACCGCCGATACAAAGTGACGCAACACCCCGCATCACTTTTTTGGCTTCGAGATCACCATTGGTGCCTAACGCTTGTAGCTGACGCAAACTGTGAATCAATGTCACCAGAATTCGTGCGCCACTAGCCCCAATCGGATGCCCAAGTGCACAGGCTCCACCTTTAATATTTACTTTGCTCGTATCAAGCCCAAGTTCCGCCACCGCTATTTGTGTCACGACGGCAAAGGCTTCATTGATTTCCCACAGGTCCACTTCATAAATTGACCAATCTAGCTGGAACAGCAGTTGCTCAATTGCGTAGACGGGTGCCAAAGTAAATTCTGCAGGTTTTCTGGCATGTGTAGAGTGCGCCTTGATGATCGCAAGTGGTTTAAGCCCCTGATGACGCGCAGTGTCTTCATCCATAAGCACAAGAGCCGCCGCGCCATCTGAAATGGCACTCGAATTAGCAGCGGTCACCGTACCTTTTTCATCGAATGCAGGTTTGAGTTGAGGAATTTTACCAAGGTCAATCGAGCGTGGGGGCTCATCGTAGTCCAGCTCCGCTTGTTCTGACTTGGTATTGAGTGAAACCGGCGAAAGTTCATCGGCAAACAAGCCTCGTTCTTGAGCTTCCAACGCACGTTTTGCCGACATCACGGCCCATTCATCCATTTGCTCTCTGGTGAACTTAAGCCTGTCAGCGACTTGCTGAGCATAAACACCCATTAAGTGCCCTTCGTAAGCATCTTGTAGCCCATCGAGAAACATGTGGTCATACGTAGACTGGTGCCCCATGCGCATTCCCTTTCTCGCCTCCCTCAGCAAATACGGCGCATTGGTCATACTTTCCATACCACCAGCAATGGCAGAGCGAATCGTTCCAGCTTTAATGAGATCGTGCGCTAACATGACGCTCTTCATGCCAGAGCCACACACTTTGTTAATGGTGGTGCACCCTACACCCAAAGGAAGATCTGCTCCCATAGATGCTTGCCTCGCAGGAGCTTGTCCACACCCTGCTGGAAGCACACATCCCATGAACACTTCATCCACCGAAGTCACATTCACTTCGTGCATTGCCGCCTTGATCGCCAGTGCGCCTAATTGAGGAGCAGAGTATGTTTGCAACTTGCCTTGAAAGCGCCCAATTGGCGTTCTTTTCGCGCTGACAATCCAGATGTCTTTTCCCATGATTCGCATTCCCTTAAGGTATATGTGAACACTTGGCAGACTGATGACACCCTACATAGAATTACTCACCAAGCGCCACACCAGCCTTTATCGCCTTTTTCACTAACAAACTTTCATTCCGCGATTTCTTGACGTTTACGTAAGCATAGCACTAGCCTTTACAATGAGATGAAAAAACACACCAAGCAGACGTTTATATTTCAAAGTTGATGTTCGGCCTTCCCATTTAAGGTTCGATTTCCAGAAACTGGATTTTTATTCGAGGTAAGTATGTTATGGAAAAATACAAGATCAGTGACCTCGCCAAGGAGTTTGATATTACTACTCGCAGTATCCGGTTTTATGAAGACGTGGGTCTGATTGAACCAGAGCGAAAAGGCAATATGCGCGTTTATCAACGCAGGGATAGAATTCGCCTCAAACTGATTTTAAGAGGGAAACGGCTCGGTTTTTCGTTGGCAGAAATTCGTGAACTTTTCGAGCTCTACGACATGCAACAAACCGAGGGACAGTTATTGAAAATGCTCAATATCATTGAAGAGAAACAAGCTGTCCTACAACAACAACTCAACGACATCAGCGTCGTTATGGCTGAGTTGAATGCCGCTAAGGAGCGTTGTATTCAAACACTCAAAAGCAAGCAGACATAAACGCTATACTCAATTAGCAACACCGCTATCGGCTTTTCCACCTTACCTCTGATACCGGGAGACGTTATGAAAAGCACCTATACCCCACTCAATTTCGGACTTGGTGATACCATCGATATGCTCCGAGAACACGTTAATGCCTTTGCTACGGAACATATTGCGCCCATCGCCGCTGAGATAGACCGCGATAACCAGTTCCCGAATCATTTATGGCCTTTGTTGGGAGAAATGGGGTTGCTTGGTGTGACCGTCGATGAAGAGCTTGGTGGTGCAGGCATGGGATACCTCGCTCATGTTGTTGCCATGGAAGAAATCAGCCGTGCCTCTGCGTCTGTCGCTTTAAGCTACGGCGCTCATTCTAACCTGTGCGTCAACCAAATCTTTCGTAACGGCACGCCTTCTCAACGCGAAAAATACCTTCCAAAACTCATTGATGGTAAGCACGTTGGCGCCCTAGCAATGAGTGAGCCCAATGCCGGTTCAGACGTGATAAGCATGCAACTGAAAGCGGAGAACAAGGGCGACCATTTTGTCCTGAATGGCAACAAAATGTGGATAACAAACGGGCCCGATGCTGACGTAGTGGTGCTTTACGCTAAAACGGATGTCAGCGCAGGTTCACGTGGCATTACCGCATTCATTATTGAACGTAACTTCGCAGGTTTCACTCATGCTCAAAAGCTGGACAAGCTAGGCATGAGAGGCTCGAATACTTGCGAACTTGTATTTAACCATTGCGTAGTGCCAAAAGAGAATATTCTTGGCGAGTTGAATCAAGGCGTCGAGGTGTTAATGAGTGGGCTGGATTACGAGCGCGTCGTCCTCGCTGCCGGACCACTCGGGATAATGCAAGCTTGCATGGACATTGTGGTCCCGTACGTACATGAACGAGAGCAGTTTGGAAAACCCATTGGCGAGTTTCAGTTAGTTCAGGGCAAGATCGCCGATATGTACTCTCGAATGAGTGCAGCAAAAGCGTATGTATATACCGTCGCAGCGGCTTGTGAACGAGGTAACGCAACACGCAAAGACGCCGCTGGCGCGATTTTGTACAGTGCAGAACTCGCCACACAAATGGCACTCGATGCAATACAACTGCTCGGTGGGAATGGCTACATCAATGAATACCCTGCTGGTCGTTTGCTACGTGATGCAAAGCTTTATGAAATCGGCGCGGGTACCTCTGAGATTCGCCGCATGTTAATAGGCCGAGAGCTGTTCGAAGAATCTCGCTAACGGAACATACGACAAGGAAGTCATTATGGCCATTATCAAAAGTAAAACTAAGCCAACTGACGAGTTATTTCTTTCCAATAAAGCTGCGATGGAAACGTTGGTCACTCAACTTAATCAACACATCGAGACCATCAAACAGGGCGGCGGTGAAAAAGCCATTCAGCACCAGAGGCAAAAAGGAAAACTCCCCGCACGAGAACGCATCGCGCGCTTGCTTGATGACAACACTGACTTTCTTGAAATCAGCCAGTTTGCCGCCTGGCAAGTGTATGACGAAGCGATCCCCTGCGCTGGTGTTATCGCCGGCATTGGTATCATAGAGGGGATTCAATGCATGGTCATCGCCAACGATGCTTCGGTAAAAGGCGGAACCTACTACCCACTCACGGTAAAAAAACACCTTAGAGCGCAAGAGATTGCCCAACGTTGCCAACTCCCCTGCGTGTATTTGGTGGACTCCGGTGGCGCAAATCTCCCTCATCAGTCCGACGTCTTCCCCGACAGAGAACACTTTGGTCGCATTTTCTTTAACCAAGCGAGAATGTCGGCGAAAGGCATCCCACAAGTTGCTGTTGTGATGGGGCTTTGCACTGCTGGGGGCGCGTACGTTCCTGCCATGGCGGATGTGTCCATTATGGTTAAAGAGCAAGGCACCATTTTTTTGGCGGGGCCACCTTTGGTGAAAGCGGCCACTGGCGAAGTCGTGACGGGTGAAGAGCTCGGCGGTGCAGACGTGCATTGTCGAAAATCTGGTGTCGCAGATTATTACGCTGAAAATGATGAACATGCCCTAATGCTTGCGAGAGAAGCCATTGCCAATGCCAATAGAACAAGACCTGTTAAGCCAGAAAACACCGTGCTTCCTCCCCGCTACGACGCAGAAGAAATCTACGGAATCGTGAATGCCAACTTACGACTGTCATTCGACGTTCGAGAAATTATTGCCCGCATCGTCGATGATTCTGATTTCGACGAATTCAAAGCCTTGTACGGCAGAACGCTAGTGTGTGGTTTCGCTCGTATTCAAGGACACTTGATTGGCATTGTGGCAAACAACGGTATCTTGTTTTCTGAATCGGCACAAAAAGGCGCGCACTTTATTGAGCTGTGCGCCAAACGGAAAACACCGCTTCTTTTTCTCCAAAATATTACCGGCTTTATGGTCGGAAAAAAGGTTGAAGAAGAAGGCATCGCAAAACATGGCGCCAAGCTAGTGATGGCCGTCGCTTGTGCTGACGTGCCGAAGTTTACCGTGATCATCGGTGGATCGTACGGAGCTGGTAATTACGGCATGTGCGGCCGAGCGTATGATCCAACCATGATGTGGATGTGGCCGAACGCGCGTATTTCTGTGATGGGCGGAGAACAAGCAGCAGGCGTTTTAACACAAGTTCGAAAAGACGCGAAGGAACGCCAGGGAGAAGCGTGGTCAGAGCAAGAAGAGCACATTTTTAGAGAATCGATCATAGACTTGTATGAAACACAAGGACATCCCTATTTTGCGAGTGCTCGGCTATGGGATGACGGAATTATTGACCCTAAAAAAACGCGTCAGGTGTTGAGTCAAGCGTTAATGGCAGCATTAAACGCCCCCATTCCTGATAGCGAGTTTGGCGTCTTCAGAATGTAAACATCCAAAGATGAATTAAGGAAGTAAGTATGCAGGAAATGCAACCAAGCATTATTCCCAACGCCCAAAGGCAAGATGATGTTCTTTGGCATGTCGATAATAATGGCGTAGCGACCATTACCCTAAACAGAGCAGCCAAACACAATGCTTTTGACGCTTGTACGATCGACTTGCTGATCCACCGCCTAGATTATCTCGCTTTACGAACGGATGTGCGGTGCTTGGTATTAAGAAGTAACGGTAAGCATTTTTCATCCGGGGCCGATTTGAATTGGATGCAGTCGATGGCCGACAGCACGAGGCAAGATAACTTCGTTGATGCCCAAAACTTGGCAAGACTCATGGAAACACTAGATTCGTTCCCTCAACCCACCATCGCAGTTGTTCAAGGTTCCGCTTATGGTGGTGCTTTAGGGTTGATTTGTTGTAGTGATATCGCCATCGCAAGCCAAAGTGCCAACTTTTGCTTAAGTGAAGTTAAGCTTGGTTTAGTTCCAGCGACCATTGCGCCTTACGTCATGCGCGCGATGGGGAATAGACAAGCTAGACGCTATATCTTAAGTGGTGAAGTCATTTCAGCCGAAGATGCCGAACGGTTTGGTATTGTGCACGAAGTGAAAGAAGCCAAACAGCTTGAAAATGCGGTCGATAGCGTAATCAAGACGTTGCTACTTAATAGCCCAGATGCGATGCGTAAAGCGAAAACGCTCTGCCATCAATGTCATCAAAACCCCATCGATCAACAACTGATTCACTATACTAGCAAGCTCATTGCGGACATTAGAGTATCACCCCAAGGTCAAGATGGGCTGCAAGCGTTTCTTGAAAAACGTAGCCCAAGTTGGGTCACCAAGTCACAGGACAAGTAATGCTACCTTCCAAAGTAAAGATTGTCGAAGTAGGTCCTAGAGATGGGTTGCAAAATGAATCTCCTGTTGCGACCCAGACTAAAATCCGGCTGATCAACTTACTCTCTGATACTGGGTTAACGCATATTGAGGCGGGCTCTTTTGTCTCACCCAAATGGGTGCCACAAATGGCGGACTCAATAGAGGTCATGAAAGCAATAACACGGCGAAATCATGTTACCTACTCTGCCCTGACACCAAACCTAAAAGGCTTAGAACAAGCGTTGGAGGCTGACGCCAATCAGGTCGCAATTTTCACTTCATCCTCAGAAGGATTCTGCCAACACAATATCAATTGCTCGATTGCAGAAAGCCTAACTCGCTTCGAACCTGTAATGCGATTAGCCACCAAATACGGTATCCCTGTTCGTGGCTATCTATCCTGCGTTGCCGACTGCCCTTACGATGGCCCGACAGCCCCAAAACAAGTGGCGAGCGTGGTCAAATCACTCATCGATTTAGGGTGTTATGAGGTGTCTCTAGGCGACACAATCGGTACAGGCACGCCAAACCGTATCGCTGCTATGCTAGAAGCCGTCATGTTGGTTGCACCTCTTCCCCAGCTTGCTGTCCATTTCCACGATACATGGGGACAAGCACTCGCCAATATTCATCAAGCATTGAGTATGGGCATCAATACCATCGACAGCAGTGTAGCTGGGCTGGGTGGATGCCCATACGCTCATGGCGCATCAGGAAATGTCGCAACGGAGGATGTACTATATTTATGCCAAGGGTTAGGAATAGAAACGGGGATCGACTTAGAGCTACTGGCTAAAGCTGGCTGGATGATCAGCGAAGAGCTGGGTCGGCAGCCTACATCAAAAGTGTCATTAGCATTGCGTAACCGCGTATTATCACTTTCGTAGAAGGCCATCCGGCACCTCAAATTCTCCCAACCCAAGTTAACTTGCTCTACTTTCGAGTAGGGAAGCGAAACCGCCCGCCAGTACGATAAATAATTAGAGAAAATAAGATAAGCACACAACCTACTAGTTTATTTGCCGTTAGCACTTCGCCATACCACAGCACGCTCAGAATAACCGTCCAAACTGGTTCTAATATCATAATTAGAGCAGCGTTACCTGCCTGAACAAATTTTTGCCCCATGGTTTGCATTACGTAACGCAAGCTCGTCGCTAATAAGGTACTCAACGCAAACCACCACCAAATAGAGGAGTCAACCTCTGCCGGGAAAGATTCCATAAAAAATGAAACCAACAAACCTAAGCAACCTGCTGAAAAAAGTTGCACGCAAGTAAGCAGCAGCACAGGTAGTTTTTGAGAGTATTTGCTGTTCACATTAAAATGAAGCGCCAAAACCAGTGCTGCACCAAGAAACCACAATTGACTGGCCGATTGTTTCCAGCCACCAACTAAAGAAAGACAAGCAAGACCTAATACAGCGATAGGCAAAGAAAGCCAGAAAATTCGTTGTGGTCGTTGACGAAACATAACCCATGCAACAATCGGCACAAACAGCATGGAAAGGCTCATGATAAATGCGCCTTCCCCGAGAGTATCACTGATAGAAATGGCGTAAATCCATGTCATAACGGCACTGCCTAACAGGAGTCCGACACCACTAGCAGAAAGCACATCTTTTAAGTTTGCTTTCAGCAAAGGTCGGTAACATAGAGGCAGTAAGCAGAGCGAAGCGATAGTAAATCGCGCCCCAATAAAGCCAAAAGGTGGTAAACCCTGTATTGTTTCCTTAGAGAATATCCAGCCAAGTGCCGCGATCATCGTCGTCGCAACCAGAATAACCGTCGCTTTGCGTTCTGAGTTAAACATAAGTACTCACAAAATATGGAACACACAATAGCGCAGCAAGAGAGTTTTACTGCGCTATTGTGTAAATTTGAAAGGGGTTTGTGTCGAGCGAAAAAGTGAAAGCCCGATCCTCTCCTGTATTGTTGTCACGCAGATTGAAGTTCTGCTGCTAGATACATTAAATGCAGGCAAAGTCTTAAGGCAAGCCTTTTCGCATACTAAATTACTTTAGCATTCTATACAGCAAGCAAACTGGCTAAAACCTGTACGGGGTGTCGAACTACCCCTCCTTCAAAACGCTTAACTTGACTGCGGCAGGAGTAGTATTGCGACTTCAGTGCTCCTCAATACAGGTTGAATAAGGCGAATTGCTTTTTACCCATCGCCCCTACAATGAAAACTTATTGATTAACTACAACGAGCGGTTAAATTGCTCCACGGCCTCTACAACACGGCTAGCGCCATCTTGTATTTCATTCATCACATTGCCTGCTTTTTCAGAGAGCTCTAGCGTATCTAGTGCTTCTTTTTGACATTTAGCGATCAGCTTAACTGCGTTATCTGTTCGCTGTAGGTTTTCACTGACCATTGTGACAATTTCATCGGTGGTTGCATTGGTTCTTGTAGCAAGCTGTCTGACTTCATCAGCAACAACGGCAAAACCTCTACCATGCTCACCCGCACGAGCCGCTTCTATCGCCGCATTTAACGCCAATAAGTTAGTTTGGTCAGCGATACCACTGATGCTATTTACCAACTCGCTAATACGCGATGAGTGCGCTTTAAGCTCGTCAATCGCGGTGTTCGCTTGCTGCATTTGCTCGGAAAGTATCTGCATCTTTTCTAACGTTGAGCCTATAACCTCTTGCCCTTGCAGGGTTTGTGTTCCAGTTTCTTGGGAGATTTCGTTCGCCAATTGCGCAGCCTGGGCCATTTTCTGTTCCTGCATCACCTGCTGGGTAATATCTGTCGCGAACTTAACGACCTTGTAGAGCTCTCCTCTGTCGTTATGGATAGGGTTATATGAAGCCTCTAACCACACCTCTTCACCATAACGGTTAACTCGTTTGAATCGCTCTGATGAAAATTGCCCTTTTGCTAAACGTTGCCAAAACTCACGGTAAGCTTGAGAGCTCGACTCTTCCTGATCACAAAACATGCGATGATGCTTCCCTAGAATCTGATCAAGCGTATAACCCATTGTGTTTAGGAAATTATCGTTGGCTTTTAAAACATGGCCATCTAATGTGAACTCAATTACCGCCATAGAACGACTTAATGCATTTAGCATGTCCTCTTGCTCACGAGATGATTTGATCGTTCGCGTAAGTTCAGAAGCAAAAACAAAAAAGCTTTCTACTTCTCTGCGCTCATTTAAAACAGGCTGGATAATCGTTCTTAACCAGGCTTCCTCACCATTACCTTTCTGTACTTGCAATGCCCCATTCCAGAACACTTTATCTTGGACGGCTTTCTTCATTCGATGAAAGTGATCTGTATTGCGCGAATTTGACGGTACCAATTCAGTAATCGATTTCGTTAAGATCTCATCATCATTTAAGAAAAGTTCTTGCTGTAGCTTAGTATTTGCAGAAGTAATGATGCCTTTACTATCCAATGTTAAGCGGATCATCTCTTCATCTAAACTGGTTTGGATTTGCTGCAGGATTTGCAACTCCTGCTTTAATCGTTGATTTTCTTGTTGAAGCGACTTATTAAAAAACATGACTTTCTCTCATTTGACCGACCTTCGGACTAGTCAAAGGTTTATTATTTGTATACCGAATAAACTGCAAGCGGCAAAATCATTTGGTTGCATATTCAAACGCGATTTCTATTTCTCATCAAAGGACCCCGCTGGGAATACGGCGATTTTTTATACAGTGTAACCTAAGCGCAGTATACTGAAATTTCTTCAGCGCCCAAGCTGTTTATATATTTATTAATATTAAAGCTCTTTATCGCCAGTTTGAGGTTTGTATTTGTGGGTGTACTTATATGGAAAATTGGTGTGTTCAGATCAATAAGCCTTTCCATCAAAAAAGGGCTTTGACTTAGTTCCAATAATTTTTGCCGTTTTATCGCTGTTCCACCCGACTTTTGAGCGATTACCCACTCATTATTCGCTTGCAGTTCTATTAATAGCGCATGGAGCAACCAATAACAGCACACCGACCAACAAGCTTTTGGACAAAACCTTGTCAGTGCCTTCTCTAATTTAGAAAGCTACGAATAATCACAGGTATTGCAAAGTTGTTGTGAAG
>NZ_JAWORT010000030.1:0-47899 GCF_033337975.1 Vibrio sp. Vb2880 | reverse complement strand
AATGGAGGCGCCTCCCGGAGTCGAACCGAGGTCCACGGATTTGCAATCCGCTGCATAGCCACTCTGCCAAGGCGCCTCATTTGTGAATAAAGCTAAGCTTTTTCACCACCCTTTCGAGCCGTGCTCTCTTGGGTACGGGATGCATTCTACGGATTCGAGCGATCGAGTCAACACTATTTTTATTTTTTTAAATCGTTTGACTAGAATTTGTGCGAAAGACGATGGATTGCTTAGTTTTAATACTAAAAATCGCTTAAATACACTTGTTTATCATAAAACTTTGGCTACGCCTTACACTGCTGGCCGTGCGTTGCGTGCATTGAAGTATTAATAATCAGAAGACTCGCCTCTCTAAGACTCTCCAAGGACAAAAACAAGACTTAGATCACAAATAGAACTCTATCGAAGCAAAAGCCCCAGATACAAATTGCAAACATGGCCGTTAGCAAGCATTGAAAAGCGGGAGAAGCCAAAAAATGCTGTAGATTGCCTTAGATACAAAAAAGCAGGCTATTAAGCCTGCTTTCTAACATCAGAATTTAATGGTGCTCTTCATTCAACAGATCGTCTTTCGCAGCAGCCAAATATTGAATCATTGACCAATATGTCAAGAAAGTTGCCACATACAAGGCCGCAAAGCCTAGCCAAACCATCCATTCATCGTAACGCCATATCAACACCCATAAGGCGAACATTTGCGAAACAGTTTTTACTTTGCCAACCCAAGATACCGCAACACTTGCTCGCTTACCGATTTCAGCCATCCATTCTCGCAATGCTGAGATAATGATTTCTCGCGCAATCATCGTTACCGCAGGAATGGTCACCCAAATTGAATGATAATGTTCCGTGATTAGAATCAATGCCGTTGCCACTAGCACTTTATCAGCGACAGGATCAATAAACGCGCCAAAACGAGAAGTTTGGCCAAGTTTACGGGCCAACATGCCGTCAAGCCAGTCAGTAAAACCCGCTACCCAAAACACCATTGCTGCTGCAAACGGTGCCCATGAATAAGGTAGATAAAAGACAACCACAAAAACAGGGATTAGGAACAGTCTAAGAAGAGACAGAATGTTCGGGATATTCAAACGCATTTTATTATTCTCTTACACATTGCGGCTTAATGTTGCGCGATTTTCCTTATTGTTTCAATGCTTGGAAAATAATTTCTGCTAAAGAGTGACTTATTCCCGGTACTTTGGCGATTTCTTCGACACTTGCACGTTTAAGTTCTTGTAACCCACCCATGTACTTGAGTAACGCCTGACGTCGTTTAGGGCCGATTCCTTCAATCCCTTCGAGTGCACTCGTACGTCTGGTTTTACCTCGCTTAGCACGGTGCCCCGCTATAGCATGGTTATGGCTTTCATCACGAATATGTTGGATAAGGTGCAGCGCAGGAGCATCGCTTGGTAAATGAAACTCCTCCCCATCGACTGTAATCAGCGTTTCTAAACCTGGTTTGCGAGTAACGCCTTTTGCAATACCAATCATGATGGGACGCTTTGGCCAATCCCCCCAATATTGCGAAATGATGTCATGCGCACGATTTAACTGACCTTTACCGCCATCGATAAAGATGATGTCGGGAATTTTCTCTACGTCCAATTGCTTCGAATAACGGCGCTCCAACGCTTGTCCCATTGCTGCGTAATCATCACCACCGGTAATCCCAGTAATGTTGTAGCGACGATACTCTTGCTTTACGGGGCCTTCGTTGTTGAACACCACACATGACGCAATCGTGCTTTCCCCCATCGTATGGGAGATATCAAAACATTCCATTCGAGCTATAGACTCCAACTTCAATGTTTCGCGAAGCGCATGAAAACGCTGATTAATCGTCATCTTGTGATTGATTTTTGTGGTAGTCGCCGTTAGTGCATTCGTGTTCGAAAGCTTGAGATACCTTGCTCGAGAGCCAGTTGGCGACGTATGAAAATGAACCTTACGGCCTGCCACTTCACTTAACGCTTTCTGTATTGGCGCAATATCTTCTGCCAACTCTTGATTCAAAATAATACGAGAAGGAATTGTACGTGCTTCGTTATGGCTCAAATAGTATTGAGTCAGAAAACTATCGAACACTTCCTGCTGGCTTGTATTTTGTGGGATTTTCGGAAAATGGCTACGGCTACCAAGCACTTTGCCTTGGCGTATCATCAGGATATGGATACACGCGATACCATTCTCCTGAGCAAACCCGAGTACATCCATATCATCCATGCTGTCTTCTGAGACGTACTGCTGCTCTTGAACACGCCTAATCGCTTGGATTTGATCGCGAAATTTAGCGGCATCTTCAAAGCGTAATTGCTGACTGGCAACTTCCATTTTCTCAATCAACTGTTTGAGTACTTGCTGATCTTTGCCTTGCAAAAACATGCGCACAAAGCCAACCAACTCTGCATATTCTTCATCAGAAATGATGGTATTAACGCATGGTCCTGCACAGCGACCAATTTGGTACATCAAACATGGGCGCGTTCGGTTGGAATAGACAGTGTCTTCACACTGGCGCACAGGAAATATCTTTTGCAGCAAATGCAATGTTTCTCTTACTGCACCAGAATCTGGGTAGGGGCCAAAATATTCACCTTTGCGCTTCTTGGCGCCACGGTGGATAGAAAGCCGTGGGTGCTTATGACCGCTAATAAAGATATAAGGGTAAGACTTATCATCTCGCAGCAACACATTGTATTTCGGTAAATACTGCTTGATGTAGTTATGCTCTAAGATCAGCGCTTCTGTCTCAGTGTGAGTCACCGTGACGTCTATTTTGGCGATATTACTGACAAGCGCGCGAGTTTTCTCACTGTCTACTTTTTTTCGAAAGTAGCTTGAAAGGCGCTTTTTAAGGTCTTTGGCTTTACCTACGTAGATTACAACAGCTTCGGCGTTGTACATTCTGTAAACGCCGGGCTGATGAGTTACTGTCTTGAGAAAGGAAGCCGAATCGAAAGGAGGATTCACGCTAAAGGGTCTCGGTGTCCAGCATTCCGTGGCGAATCGCTAAGTGAGTTAACTCAACGTCACCATTAATGTCCAATTTACTAAAGAGTCGGTAGCGATAGCTGTTGACTGTCTTTGGACTTAAATTAAGTTGCTCAGAAATATCCGTTACCTTTTGGCCTTTGGTGATCATAAGCATGATCTGCAATTCACGTTCGGATAAGTCTTTAAAAGGGTTCTCAGAGGCTGGAGAAAATTGACTCAATGCCATCTGCTGCGCAATCTCTGGCGAGATGTAACGCTGCCCACTATTAACTACACGAATCGCATTCACCATTTCGTCAGGGCCAGCACCTTTGGTTAAATAACCAGACGCACCTGCCTGCATCACCTTGGTTGGAAACGGGTTTTCTGTATGAACGGTAAGTACGATGATTTTCACATCAGGATTCACGCGAAGAATTTTTTTAGTGGCTTCCAAGCCGCCAATTCCTGGCATGTTCATGTCCATTAAAACGACGTCAGCATGATTACTGCGACACCATTTTACTGCATCTTCACCGCTGTCAGCTTCTCCTGCTACGTTCATTCCACGGACGTCTTCAATAATACGTCGTATCCCTGTGCGAACCAGCTCGTGATCATCTACAAGGAAAACATTTATCAAACTTGTATCTCCACACTTTGTATTGGTTCTGCACCCACATAACCATTATTTGTTAAATGTGGATATCAGTATGACTGCCTATATACTAACGTAATCGACAAAAAATTGCTTTCTATGAATATGTGCTGAAACGCAAACTTTAGCAAGAACTTATTCATAAACCACTCTATTATTTTAGAGCGTGATGAGCAGAACCGAAATCTAAGAAAAGACAATTAACAACATTAAGTACAATAAATCAAGTAACTAGGTTTCATATTGCCCAGAGAAACACGCTATAACTTAAAATGACACTGTCCCTCTTGCACCAAAGACTAACTTGTAATCACTAATTCCAGCAAAAATTTGAGACGCTTTCTTTACTGGTTATTTTCACAGTTCTTAGTGTTAAACTAACGTTCTTCAAGTTTTCTAAGGTTTCTCACATTTGAATATTCAACAAGGCTTCCTGCTAACTCGACAGGCACGAGACATCAAAGGTCAAACTCAAATCGAGCTGTGGCTTTCGACAGAAGCAGGTCCTACTCAGTTACTTATTAATGGTGAGAAGCCAGTATTTTTCATCGCTCAGAAACACTCAGAGCAAGCAAAGACACTCGCACGAGAAAAAAACATATTCGTCGACATCCGCCTTTTGGATCTCAAAACGTTTGAACATACGCCTCTTGCTGCCTGCTATACCAATGTAACCAGAGACGCTCTCGCACTCAAAGACACATTCGCTCAAAAAGATATCACTACGTATGAAAGTGATATTCGCCTCGCCGATCGCTACCTAATGGAGCGTTTTATCAAAGGCAGTATCGAGTTTACAGGCAATGTGACTCGCACCAATGGCTACCAACGCGTCCAGAGCGCAAAATGCCGTGCGGGGCAATATGAGCCGAAGTTAAACGTTGTCTCGTTAGATCTAGAATGCTCTGAGAAAGGCATTCTTTACTCAATCGGATTAGACAGCGTCATGGATTCCCGCGTTATCATGATCGGAGAACCAGAACCTTCGGAGACACCGATACAATGGGTTAAGGATGAAAAAGCGCTTCTAGAAGCACTCATCGATTGGTTTAAAAAATTCGACCCCGATGTCATTGTCGGTTGGAATGTCATTGATTTTGACTTTCGTCTGCTACACAAACGAGCAGAATGGCACAACATGAAGCTAATGCTTGGCAGAGCAGACCAAGCCAGCTTTTTTAGAAGTTCATCTCAAAGCCAACAAGGGTTTATCTCCATTCCCGGGCGAGTTGTGATGGATGGTATCGATACGCTAAAAACGGCTACTTACCACTTTCGATCTTGGTCATTAGAGTCTGTATCTCAAGAACTCTTGGGGGAAGGTAAAGAAATCCACAACGTGCATGACCGCATGGATGAGATCAATCGTATGTACCGCTCCGACAAACCATCGCTGGCTAAATATAATTTACAAGACTGCGTGTTAGTGAATAAGATTTTCAATCACACTCACCTGCTTGACTTTGCAATAGAGCGCTCTCGTCTCACTGGTGTCGAACTGGATCGTGTCGGCGGTTCGGTTGCAGCATTCACAAACCTATACATGCCTCAGATACACCGAGCAGGCTACGTTGCTCCGAACCTACACCCTGAAAATTGGATTGCCAGCCCCGGAGGTTACGTGATGGATTCCATCCCTAACCTATATGATTCTGTTTTAGTATTGGATTTTAAGAGTCTATATCCATCGATTATTCGCTCTTTCTTGATTGATCCTATGGGTTTAGTTGAAGGGTTATTGCTCGATATTGGAAAAGAAGAAAATCAGGCTGTACCTGGCTTTCGCGGTGGGCAGTTCCATCGTACGAAACACTTTTTACCAGAAATGATTGAAAAGCTTTGGGCAGCACGTGATGTTGCAAAGAAGAACAATGAAAAAGCTTTTTCTCAGGCAATCAAAATCATCATGAACTCCTTTTATGGCGTACTGGGCTCATCGGGATGTCGTTTCTTTGATACTCGGTTAGCTTCTAGTATTACCATGCGCGGACATGAAATCATGAAGCAAACTAAGGTGCTGATTGAGGAGCAAGGATATCAAGTGATTTACGGCGATACGGATTCCACATTCGTGTCGTTGAATCGACCATACAGTCAAGTAGAAGCTGACGCTGTTGGAAATCAATTAGTTGATTACATCAACTCTTGGTGGCAAGAACACCTGCGTTCTGAGTACAACCTAACATCTATGTTGGAAATCGAGTATGAAACCCATTATCGCAGATTCCTTATGCCAACGATTCGTGGCGCAGAAACTGGCTCGAAAAAGCGCTATGCGGGTTTAATCGGTGAAGGAGAGCAAGAACGGATTGTATTTAAAGGGTTAGAAAGTGCCCGTACTGACTGGACCTCGTTAGCTCAGAAATTTCAAAATACACTCTATAGCATGATTTTCCATGGTGAAGATCCAAGCGACTATGTCCGAGAGATGGTTGAGAAAACTAACAACGGTGAATTTGATGAACAGTTGGTGTATCAAAAGCGACTGCGCAGAAAACTGCATGAGTATCAGAAGAACGTCCCGCCACAAGTGCGCGCAGCTCGTTTAGCGGATGAGATAAATGCCAAGCTTGGCCGCCCATTACAGTATCAAAACAAAGGACGAATTGAATACATTATTACCGTGAACGGCCCTGAACCTTATGAGTACCTCAATAGCCCGATTGATTATCAACATTACATTGATAAACAACTCAAACCCGTTGCAGATGCGATTCTCCCTTTCATTGGGACGGACTTTGACAGGCTTTCAGCGCCACAAATGGGGTTGTTTTAGCCGATACGAAACTCTGTTTTCTGGTACTGTTTGACTAACCAATCACCAAACGCATCAATTAGCCCGATAACAGAACGCTTGGGAATCCCCCGGCCAGAAAGTAAAATTTCTAGCCGCTCGATCTCAAGCTGCTTTTCAGGATGATAAGTTAAGAATACCTTGCCACACTCTACGGGGTCATCAAACCAACGTTTATCTCGATACATCACCAAAGAGTATGACGCTCTTAGTAACTTTTTAGCAATCACGCGCTGGGCGGCCACCTGCTCTTCTATCGTCTTCGCTTGTACGATTTTTTTGCGATAAGCCGTAATCCAATCTTCCACATCCATATTCCAGTGCTTAGCAATTTCCCAACTTGGGACGTAATCACCAAAACAGTCTGCTAGATCATCACCATAAACACAGACACAGCAATGCTTAAGCATAAAGCCCCAAGTGAAAATACTATCTAAATTAGCTACTTCGCTCACTAAGGCTGTACGGACCGATACACCATTAACGTGAGGGTAACTCTGCTGCGCACGCCACTTAATTGTGTTGAGCAAAGTCGCGCGATTGTGCTCAAAGGATGATTGAGTAACGACAACCAGGTCTAAGTTCGACTTCCCTGCGATCGCTGTTTTACGAGCAACACTACCGTATACATAAACGCTGTGTAAGTTTTGCCCCAGTCCACCTTTGAGACAAGCGGTGACTTCCCTAATTAAAGGCGCAAACTCTGGTTGAAATGGTTGTTTAGGATCGATAACAGGCAGAGACATGACTTAAAACGTGTTCTCAGATGGTTCAAGAAGTTGGGCTATATGTTCTCTTAGCCGACTCACTGAATCAAGTCCATTCAGGTGTTTAGTCATGGGAGTAACAACAAATTTCTGCAATGAATTTTAATGCTAGGCGGCTAACTTAGCGCTATAATCACCGAGTTTTGCTTAATAAGTATGAATAGGAATATACAATGCCAAAGGCAAGTGAAATCAAAAAAGGCTTCGCAATCGAGTCTAATGGTAAAACTCTTCTCGTTAAAGACATCGAAGTAACGACTCCTGGCGGTCGTGGCGGCGCTAAAATCTACAAAATGCGTTGTACAGATCTAAACACGGGCGCACGTGTAGATGAACGTTACAAGTCTGATGACGTTGTTGAAACGGTAGAAATGAACAAACGTGCAGTTGTGTACTCATACGCTGACGGCGATGAGCACATCTTCATGGATAACGAAGACTACTCACAATACACATTCAAGCACAATGAAGTTGAAGACGACATGCTGTTCATCAACGAAGATACACAAGGTATCCACATTATCCTTGTTAACGGTGCTGCAGTGGGTATTGAACTACCATCTTCTGTTGAGCTAGTGATTGAAGAAACTGACCCTTCAATCAAAGGTGCTTCTGCATCTGCTCGCACTAAGCCAGCACGCTTCGCTTCAGGTCTTGTCATCCAGGTTCCTGAGTACATTGCAACTGGTGACCGTGTTATCATTAACACAGCTGAACGTAAATACATGAGCCGAGCATAAGCATGTCTGATTTGATTTCTTACGACGACGTCATCGACGCAGCGTACGACATTTTCCTTGAGATGGCTCCGGATAACCTAGAGCCTGCTGACGTGATTCTGTTTACTGCGCAATTTGAAGATCGTGGTGCCGCAGAACTTGTTGAAACCGGTGATGACTGGGTTGAACATGTTGGCTTCGAGATCGACAAAGAAGTATATGCAGAGGTTCGTATCGGCCTAGTAAATGAGGAAAATGACGTTCTTGATGACGTATTTGCTCGTATGCTAATCAGCCGAGACCCTGAACATAAGTTCTGCCATATGCTTTGGAAACGCGATTAACGTTTCTTCATCATGAACAAAAATACCAGCCTAGTGCTGGTATTTTTTTATCTGTTGTTTTTGTTTAGCTGAGATATTTGTTTATCCAAAGCACCCTGCTCTATATCGGCTTTAGATCCTTTTGTTATGTAACAGATAAGAAAAAGGCTTGCCGAATTGGCAAGCCTTTCTGATGTTTTGCTATCGATTAACGATGCTTGTTACGTGCGCCTTGGTCACCAGCAGCCTTCTTCGGCTTACGACGAGAAGGGTTGTTGCTGCGGCCTTTTGGCGTGTTAACACGCTCTTCATGGCGCTTAACTGCGCGACGAATTTTTTGGCTGCGTGCACGCTCACGTTTGCGTGACGTGTTGTCTTTGTTCAGATCAAGCATGGTTTCTTTCTCTGGACGAAGCTCTACAAGCTCACGCAAGTAGTTTACTTCTTTCAGGTCAAGCTCCATCCAACCGCCACGAGGCAGTTTCTTGTCTAAGAAGATGTCGCCGTAACGAACACGTTTCAGACGGCTAACGGTACACTCTTGCGATTCCCATAGTCGACGAACTTCGCGGTTACGACCTTCGTTGATAACAACGTAAAACGTGTGGTTCATGCCTTCACCACCCGCGTAAACAACATCTTCAAAGCGAGCTAAACCGTCTTCCAGTTCAACACCTTTGACTAGATTACGAACTTTCTGTTCAGTTACTTCACCGAACACACGTACTAGGTATTCACGTTCAACTTGGCGGCTTGGGTGCATTAAGCGGTTCGCCAGTTCACCATCCGTTGTGAAAAGTAGAAGACCAGAAGTGTTCGCATCCAGACGACCAACTGAAATCCAACGAGAGCCACGAATTTTTGGCAGACGATCAAAAACAGTACGACGACCTTCTGGATCGTGACGAGTACACAGTTCACCCTCAGGTTTGTAGTACGCAAGTACACGACAAATCACTTCTTCTTGAATCTTTGCAGAGACAATGTGACCATCGATACGAACTACGCTGCTCTCGTCTTCAAGTCTTTCACCAAGCTTAGCGACTACACCGTTCACGCTAACGCGACCAGATTTAATTAACGATTCAATCTCACGACGAGAACCGTGACCAGCACGTGCTAATACTTTTTGTAACTTTTCGCTCATTTATCTACCTATGTGTCGTCTTCACAGACGTCTAGACCAGGATTGGTCTGCATTTTGCTATTTACCCATTTCAGTGGGATTTTTCGGTCGGACATTATACGTAACTTTCTTAGTTAATGTAAGCTAAATCGGCGCCATTCTCCACACCAAAATTCACTTCAAAAATGACCGAAATATTTGTCCTATTCTGCAACTTTTTTACTACTTAATGCAGGCATTGCTCAACGAGAATCCCACTAATATCGGTCTTCCTGAACCACTTTAACCACGCGGTACCTGATAAAATTGTCAGGGTTACAACAATAACCACTTGGGGTGTGTTTACTGTTCGTATTGCTAGAAAGCAACGAAGAATAAGCCGTCCCTGTTTGCTGCTAAGTAATACCAATCACCGCAGACAATGAGCGCTCATAGCAAAACAAGGTCGTGGGTAACAAGACAAAAATTGTCTTTAAGTCATTAGTTCACATCAAAAATAACACTAATGCTATCGTGTACTCTGACTCTCTAGGTTCGCTCTGCACTCTCGGCGATTGGCATAAATCAGACAAAAAGGAATAGAACAATGTCTATGCTAAATCTCGACCTAAATTGGATTTTTGGGACATCTCAAGATGACGATATGACAGGCACAAAAGGCTCTGAAACAACCGATATCTTCTTCGGCTTCTGTGGTGATGATAAGTTTGTAGGATACGGAGGTAATGATATTGTCT
Organism: Vibrio sp. Vb2880; assembly: GCF_033337975.1. Taxonomy (NCBI): domain Bacteria; kingdom Pseudomonadati; phylum Pseudomonadota; class Gammaproteobacteria; order Vibrionales; family Vibrionaceae; genus Vibrio; species Vibrio sp. Vb2880. The sequence continues at coordinate 37,796 of NZ_JAWORT010000030.1, read as the reverse complement.
TCGGTGGCTGGGGAGATGATACCTTGCTTGGTGGCCGAGGTAACGACTTTGTTTCTGGCGGCTTTGGAAACGATTTCCTATCCGGCGGATTAGGAAACGACAAACTCTTTGGTGGCTGCGGCGACGACACAATTTTTGATTATTCAGGCAACAACTACTTGAGTGGTGGCTGGGGTAACGACACGCTCGTTGTTGGTGATGGTGAATCAGTACTGAGCGGTGGCTGTGGAGACGACACCTTCGTGCTTACAAACCGCCTGGCTATTGGTGTACCTGATCAGCCAGTGTCTTCCAACGATATTGATGTTAAAGCCGACATTGTCGATTTTAATATTTTCCATGACAAACTTGTCTTTGATATGGGCCGAGACACTGATAACGATGGCATTCGAGATACGTTCTTGGATTCAGCGGATGATCTGACTTTATCTTACAATGAATGTGGCTGGGCAGTATTCTCAAGTGATGAATACAATGTTGAAGTGACACTAAACGGTGTGAGCTCTGCATACATCAACTATGCAGAACAAAATGGTATCGACATTTTCGATTTCGCTTAACCTCAATCAGTTAAGTTCAATGAGATATTCGATATGACAACTAAAATAGGAGGCGCGATGCCTCCTATTTTGTTTGACGGTGGTGTGCGTCTACTATTCGAATGGTGCAGGGTCACCAGATCCCAAACGAACCACAACAGGTTCACCTTCGCTAAAGTCAATTACAGTCGTAGGTTGTTCACCTAAGTAACCGCCATTAAGAATCACATCAACCGCATGTTCTAGTTTATCGCGAATATCCTCTGGATCAGATTCTGTTACGTCACTGCCAGGTAGAATCAACGACGTAGACATCATCGGCTCACCTAATGCTTCCAACAAGTCCAAGGCAATTTGATTGTCTGGAACACGGATACCGATGGTCTTACGTTTTGCATTCATCAAACGACGCGGCACCTCTTTTGTGCCTTTGAAGATGAAGGTGTAAGGACCTGGTGTGTTATTTTTCAGCAGTCGGAATGCAGAGTTATCCACTCGCGCATAGAGAGAAAGCTCCGACAAATCACGACACAGTAAAGTAAAGTTATGCTTATCATCCAGACGACGAATCTGACAGATTCGTTCCAGTGCCTGTTTGTTCTCCAACTGACAGCCAAGTGCGTACCCTGAATCAGTAGGGTAAACCACAACGCCGCCGTTACGAATGATTGCTACTGCTTGATTAATCAAGCGAGCCTGTGGGTTTTCTGGGTGAACGTAAAAAAACTGGCTCATTGTAATTCCTCATTATCGAGCCTCTCGGCTCTATATTTTTATGGGTTCTCGACTTCGTATTACTGAGTATTATTCAACGAAGGATCTATTCCCCAATCTTTCCAAACTGGTTCGACGCCAGCAGGCAACCATAGGTTCCTTCCTAGCTCCATCCACGGTGATGGGTAGTGAAAATCACTGCCTTGAGAGGCTAATAGTTTGTATTGTATAGCATAATCAGCCAAGTTGCGCCTTTCTTGTTGCGCTTGCTGTGGCTGTGCAACTTCCATCGCATCACCACCTGCTTCGACAAACGCTGCTAGAAGACGCTTAATCCACTTCGCTGTCAACTTATATCTGCCAGGATGCGCTAATACCGCCATTCCACCAGCCGCATGGATAGCATCAACCGCATCCTTCATCGAACACCAATTCGGTGGTACATAACCTGGGTTATTACGCGTTAGGTATTTTTTAAACACCATTTGCATGGTTTTTGCGTAACCATTATCTACCAACCATTTCGCGAAATGCGCTCTTGTCACTGGAGCATCACCGGCGATTTGCCTTACCTCTTCAAGCACACCTACTCGAGTTGCTTTTTGTAGTCGCTCTGCAATTAACTCAGATCGTGTTATGCGATGCTGCTTCTGCTGTTCTATGAGGGCAGATAATTGTTCATTTTCCGGATCAATATTCAGGCCGACAATATGAATGTCTTTGTTTTGCCAGACGGTCGATATCTCAATGCCATTGATGATTTTTATCGGCAAATTATTATCTTGAACGTATTGCTTAGCTAACGCCAAACCGTCAACCGTATCGTGATCAGTGATCGCCAAAACCTCGATATCAAAACTCAGCGCCCTTTCCACTAAATCTTTAGGTTCTAACCGACCGTCCGATGCTGTGGTGTGACTATGTAAATCAATTCTCATATTTTTATCGTTTTAATGCCGTTTTGGGGTTGACTTTTTACTCTCGCACTAGTTAACTAGTACACAAATACAAAGTGCGTAATTTAAGGTTCACCATGTTACAAGAATTTAACCAAAACCAAAAAGCGAAAGTTGCGGTTTGTCTTAATAAGGCAAACTCATCAGATCTTGCTTGGTGGCGCACTTGGACTAGTTCTTGGTGGGCAAACGTATACTTCTAGTTTATAGAACCAAACGTTGTAAAGCCCGCTACTTAAGCGGGCTTTTTTGTTTTGTTGCTCATTTCACATTCAACTGCCTAAACATTAATCGAATATAGCCAACTCTAGATTGGGAGAACGTTTGCTTTATGCGACTATGTACGGCAGGAAGATTTAAACAGCTACAAGGAGGTCTTGTGAACAAGGCCATTGAAATTAAGAAACTTGGACAGCTTGAAGTGCTAACGGCTTCCGTCCCTTATACTCAAGACCCGACTCGCTTGTTCCACACGTTATGTGAGAACAAAACTGACAGCCTATTGCTGGAATCTGCTGAGATCGATTCAAAGCAAAATTTAAAATCCCTGCTAATCGTAGATTCAGCGGTTCGCATTGTTTGCTTCGGCCATACCGTTAGCATGCACGCCTTGACCAATAACGGTAAAAACCTACTGTCTCACCTAAACCAAAACATCCGTGGTGACGTTGAGAGCAAGTTCGATGGCGAAACGCTAACTTTGGAGTTTAACCAGCCATGCGACACGTTAGATGAAGACTCTCGCCTACGTGAAGCTTCTTCTTTCGATGCGCTGCGTTTGGTTCAGCATAGTTTTGATATTTCACAGCAAGACAAACACGCAATTTTCCTTGGTGGTCTGTTTGCCTACGACTTAGTCGCAAACTTCGAGCCGCTTGGTAATGCAGAAGCAACAAATCAGTGTCCAGATTACGTTTTCTACGTAGCGGAAACATTGCTTGTTGTCGACCATCAAACGGAATCTTGCCAGCTTCAAGCGACGTTGTTTGTTGATGGTTCAGAGAAAACAGCGTTAGAGACTCGTATTGCAGAAATTAGCGCCCAGTGTGCAGCGCCAAAACTGTTGCCGAGTGCAGAGCAAATAACAGATGTAACGGTAGAACCTAGCGTGTCTGATGCAGACTTCTGCCAAACCGTTCGCGACTTAAAAGAGTTCGTAGTGAAAGGCGATGTATTCCAAGTTGTACCGTCTCGTAGATTCACTCTACCTTGTCCTTCTCCACTAGCGGCTTACAAAGAACTGAAACAAAGTAACCCAAGCCCTTACATGTTCTACATGCAAGATGAGCTGTTCACTCTGTTTGGCGCATCACCAGAAAGCGCGCTTAAGTATGAAACCGATACCAACCAAATTGAAATCTACCCAATTGCAGGCACACGTCGCCGTGGTAAGCGCCCTAACGGCGAGATTGATTTCGACCTAGATAGCCGCATCGAACTTGAACTGCGCACCGACATGAAAGAAAACGCAGAACACATGATGTTGGTTGACTTGGCACGTAACGACGTCGCTCGTATTGCTCAAGCTGGAACTCGCCACGTAGCAGACCTTCTAAAAGTCGACCGTTACAGCCACGTAATGCACTTGGTATCTCGTGTGGTTGGCCAACTGCGTGAAGACCTAGACGCGCTGCACGCATACCAAGCATGTATGAACATGGGCACGCTCACTGGTGCACCAAAGATTCGTGCAATGCAATTGATTCGCGACGTAGAAGGCGCACGACGCGGTAGCTACGGCGGTGCTGTGGGCTACCTAACTGGTGAAGGCACCCTCGACACATGTATCGTAATTCGCTCAGCGTACGTTGAGAACGATATTGCTCAAGTTCAAGCTGGTGCAGGCGTGGTGTTCGACTCTGATCCACAAGCGGAAGCAGACGAAACGCGCGGCAAAGCACAAGCGGTAATCTCTGCTATCCAAGCAGCGCATAAGTCACAATAAGGAATAGGGTTCAGAGATGGCTAATATCATTTTTATCGACAACTTTGACTCGTTCACCTACAACCTTGTGGATCAATTCCGCTCGCTAGGTCACTCAGTCAAGATTTACCGAAACAACATCCCAGCAGAAACCATTGAACAAGCGGTAAATGAGCTTGAAAACCCAGTGGTTCTGCTATCACCAGGTCCTGGTGCACCGTCAGAGGCAGGCTCAATGCCAGAGCTTATCCAACGTATGAAAGGCAAAGTGCCGATGATCGGTATTTGTCTTGGTCACCAAGCGATTGTTGAAGCATACGGCGGCACCGTTGCTGGCGCGGGCGAAATCATTCACGGTAAGGTCTCTATGATGGAGCACCAAAACCATGCGATTTACCAAAACCTACCATCACCACTTGCAATTGCACGTTACCACTCGCTGGTTGCGACCAAGGTTCCTGAGAGCCTAACCATCACAGCAGAAGTGGATGACTTGGTAATGTCTGTTGTACATGAAGAGGATAAAGTTTGCGGGTTCCAGTTCCACCCGGAATCTATTATGACGACCTACGGAGCGACACTGTTGGCCAATGCCATTGAATGGGCACTTGAAGAACAAACTTCAGCGAACCCACTCACTGCTTAAAAAGCACTTGGCACATAAGAAATTTAGGAGAGGAAATATGGAAACAATCATCAACCCTATTATTACCAAACTGTACGAGCAAGAATCGCTTACTCAGGAAGAGAGCCAACAGCTATTCGACATCATTATCCGTGGTGAACTAGACCCAATTTTGATGGCATCAGCACTGACTGCACTAAAAATCAAAGGCGAAACGCCAGACGAAATTGCAGGCGCGGCGAAAGCACTGCTGGCAAACGCAAATCCATTCTCTCGCCCAGATTACGATTTCGCAGATATCGTAGGTACTGGCGGTGACGGTCACAACACCATCAACATTTCAACCACTGCGGCGTTTGTTGCTGCAGCATGTGGTCTAAAAGTAGCGAAACACGGTAACCGCAGCGTTTCAAGCAAATCGGGCTCTTCTGACCTTCTTGATTCATTTGGTATTAACCTAGCAATGAGCGCAGAAGATACGCGCAAAGCGGTAGACGAGATCGGTGTTGCTTTCCTATTTGCACCTCAGTACCACGGTGGTGTGCGACATGCGATGCCAGTGCGTCAAACCATGAAAACACGCACTATCTTTAACATTCTTGGCCCACTGATTAACCCTGCTCGTCCTAACATCGAGTTGATGGGCGTTTACAGTGAAGAACTGGTTCGTCCTATCGCAGAAACCATGCTACAAATGGGTATGAAGCGCGCCGCTGTAGTACACGGCAGTGGCTTGGATGAAGTGGCGATTCATGGTGAAACAACCGTTGCCGAAATCAAAGACGGTAAGATCACAGAATACAAACTAACGCCTGCAGACTTCGGTCTAGAAGCTCACCCCCTAGAAGCGATCAAAGGTGGCGATCCTGAAGAAAACAAAGCGATCATTACCAATATTCTGACGGGTAAAGGTACAGACGCACAATTGGGTGCAGTGGCAGTAAACGTTGCTCTGCTAATGCGTCTATTCGGCCACGAAGATTTAAAAGCCAACACGCAACAAGCGATTGAGGCAATGAATTCAGGCAAGGCGTACCATTTGGTACAACAACTTGCCGCACACGCTTAAGGAATTGAAGAAGATGACTGACTTCAACACTCAGCAAGCTGACAACCTGTCTGAACACGTTTCTAAGAAAGAAGCAGAAATGGCAGAAGTACTGGCGAAAATTGTCCGCGACAAATATCAGTGGGTAGCAGACCGTAAGGTGTCTCAACCGCTAAGCACATTTCAGTCTGATTTGCTGCCATCGGACCGCAGCTTCTACGATGCTCTGAGTGGCGAAAAGACGGCATTCATCACAGAATGTAAGAAGGCATCTCCTTCTAAAGGTTTGATTCGTGATCACTTCGACTTGGATTACATTGCGTCGGTTTACAACAACCACGCAGATGCAATTTCAGTCCTAACAGACGAAAAGTACTTCCAAGGTAACTTTGACTTTCTTCCTCAAGTGCGTGGTCAAGTCAAACAACCGGTTCTGTGCAAAGATTTCATGGTAGATACCTACCAAGTTTACCTAGCACGTCATTACAGTGCTGATGCCGTGCTACTGATGCTTTCTGTCCTTAATGACGAAGAGTACAAAGCGCTAGAGGAAGCAGCGCACAGCCTGAACATGGGTATCTTGACCGAAGTCAGCAACGAAGAAGAGCTTCATCGTGCCGTTAAGCTAGGCGCACGCGTTATCGGCATTAATAACCGTAACCTTCGCGACCTAAGTACTGATTTGAATCGTACTAAAGAACTGGCACCGACCATTCGCGAACTGGCTCCTAACGCAACAGTAATCTCAGAATCTGGCATTTATACGCATCAACAAGTTCGTGATTTAGCGGAATACGCAGACGGCTTCTTGATTGGTAGTTCACTGATGGCAGAAGACAACTTAGAACTTGCTGTACGTAAAGTGACCTTAGGCGAAAACAAAGTGTGTGGCTTAACGCATCCAGATGACGCAGCAAAAGCATATCAAGCTGGCGCGGTATTTGGTGGCCTGATTTTTGTCGAGAAGTCGAAGCGTGCGGTTGACCTTGAAGGTGCTCGCCTAACCATGAGCGGTGCTCCACTGAACTACGTGGGCGTTTTCCAAAATCACGATATCGATTTTGTTGCTTCTGTCGTGACCTCTTTGGGTTTAAAAGCGGTGCAACTGCACGGTCAAGAAGACCAAGCTTACGTAAACCAACTTAAAGCCGAACTGCCAGCAGCGGTAGAAATTTGGAAAGCTTACGGCGTGACTGATGCCAAGCCAGAACTACTTGCAGAAAACATTGACCGTCACCTATTAGATGCACAAGTTGGCACTCAAACCGGCGGAACTGGTCAAGTTTTCGACTGGTCACTGATCGGCGACCCAAGTCAAATTATGCTAGCGGGCGGACTGTCGCCAGAAAATGCTCAACAAGCAGCGACACTAGGTTGCTTGGGGTTAGATTTAAACTCTGGTGTAGAAAGCGCACCAGGCAAAAAAGATTCACAGAAGTTGCTTGCGGCCTTCACCGCCATTCGCAACTACTAAAGCTGGACATCAGCTAAAAAATTTAAAGCTATTCGTAGCGAAAAATACGAGAAGGAATATAACGATGGCAAAACTGAATGCCTACTTTGGCGAATACGGCGGTCAGTACGTTCCGCAAATTCTAGTTCCAGCGCTGGAGCAACTAGAGCAAGCGTTTATCGACGCGCAAGAAGATCCAGAATTCCGCAGCGAATTCATGACGCTTCTTCAAGAGTATGCGGGTCGTCCAACGGCTTTGACTCTAACTCGTAACCTAACCAAAGGTACGAAAACCAAACTGTACCTAAAACGTGAAGACCTACTTCACGGTGGCGCGCACAAGACCAACCAAGTGTTAGGTCAAGCTCTGCTTGCAAAACGCATGGGTAAAAACGAAATCATCGCAGAAACGGGGGCAGGCCAACACGGTGTAGCAACTGCACTAGCGTGTGCGCTGCTTGGCCTTAAGTGTCGCGTTTACATGGGTGCAAAAGACGTTGAGCGTCAAAGCCCGAACGTATTCCGTATGAAGCTAATGGGCGCAGAAGTTATTCCTGTCCACTCGGGTTCAGCAACGCTTAAAGACGCATGTAACGAAGCGCTACGCGACTGGTCTGCAACTTATGAAGACGCGCACTACCTACTAGGTACAGCGGCAGGCCCTCACCCATTCCCAACGATCGTGCGTGACTTCCAACGCATGATTGGTGAAGAAACGAAGAATCAGATTTTGGCACGTGAAGGTCGTCTTCCTGATGCGGTTATCGCATGTGTGGGCGGTGGTTCAAACGCGATTGGTATGTTTGCTGACTTCATCGAAGAAGAAAGCGTTCGCCTAATTGGTGTTGAGCCAGCAGGTAAAGGTATCGATACTGACCAGCACGGTGCACCACTTAAGCATGGTAAAACAGGCATCTTCTTCGGTATGAAAGCACCATTGATGCAAGATCCAAACGGCCAAGTAGAAGAGTCTTACTCGGTGTCTGCTGGCCTTGATTTCCCTTCAGTTGGTCCACAGCACGCACACCTAAACGCAATTGGCCGTGCTGAATACGACAACGTGACAGACGATGAAGCGCTAGAAGCATTCCAAGAGATTGCACGCCATGAAGGCATCATCCCTGCACTTGAATCTTCTCACGCCGTGGCACACGCACTGCGTATGGCACGTGAGAATCCAGAAAAAGAGCAATTGCTGGTTGTTAACCTATCTGGTCGTGGTGATAAAGATATCTTCACTGTACATGCCATCCTAGAAGAAAAAGGAGCGATCTAATGAGCCGTTATGAGAAGATGTTTGCGCGCCTAAACGAAAAGAACCAAGGCGCATTTGTACCGTTCGTAACGGTTTGCGATCCAAACGCAGAGCAGTCTTACAAAATCATGGAAACACTGGTTGAGTCTGGCGCAGATGCCCTTGAACTTGGTATTCCATTCTCAGATCCGCTAGCCGATGGCCCAACCATCCAAGGCGCTAACATTCGCGCGTTAGATTCAGGTGCAACACCAGATATCTGCTTCGAGCAAATCGGTAAGATCCGAGCTAAATACCCAGAGTTGCCTATTGGTCTTCTGATGTACGCGAACCTTGTTTACTCTCGTGGTATCGAGAACTTCTATGAGCGTTGTGCAAAAGCAGGCATCGATTCTGTTTTGATTGCAGACGTACCAACTAATGAAAGTGCTGAATTTGTTGCTGCTGCAGAGAAGTTTGGTATTCACCCAATCTTCATCGCACCACCAACGGCAAGTGATGAAACACTGAAGCAAGTATCAGAGTTAGGTGGCGGCTACACTTACCTACTATCTCGTGCTGGCGTTACTGGCGCAGAAACCAAAGCAAACATGCCTGTAGGTCATATGCTGGATAGACTGAACCAATTTGATGCGCCACCAGCACTACTTGGTTTTGGCATCTCAGAGCCTGCACAGGTGAAACAAGCACTAGAATCTGGCGCCGCTGGTGCAATTTCTGGTTCAGCCGTGGTCAAAATCATTGAAGCGAACGTTGATCAGCCACAAATTATGCTCGACAAGCTAGGTGAATTCGTTTCTGCAATGAAAGCCGCCACTCAAAAATAATTTCAGTTTGATATGACACAACAACGCCCGCTTAACATTATGTTTAGTGGGCGTTTTCTTACTATCGCGTTTATGCCACGTCATTTTTTGTTCAACGCCCGCACTTTCCAAATCTATCTCAAGCAGAGCACTCAAAGAGTGTTAAGCTTGGGTAACTTAACTAACTCAATAAAGCAATGTGCAGTAAGGTTGCTACATGGAAGAAGTCAAAACACTGCTAGCCAAATGTCCTGTACTATCAGGGCTGCCAGATAAAGGGCTTAGTGAAGCAGCGCAAATGACTAAGGTTCGCTGCTTCGACGAAAAAGCACTGATTTGCAATAAAGGTGCGCTTCAATCTTCTCTTATGGTCATAGCTCAAGGTGCAGTGAGAGTGAACTCAATTAGTTCAAAAGGCAAAGAAGTCACACTGATGATTTTCGAAGCTGGTGGCTGGTTTGGAGACAATGTTTTTTCTCCCGGCATGCCTCGTATTTTTGGTGCGACCGCGCATTCTGACGTGACTGTAATGGAGCTTCCTGGAGATAAATTTCGCCAATTACTCGCCAAATACCCTCAAAGTTACCCCACTATACTCGACTTACTTAGCCGCCGCTTGTGGTCTGCTATTTCTGTTATCGAAGATGACGCGATTAGAGGAATTGAAGAACGAGTCGCCAAAAGGTTGCTGCTACTTGCTGAATACCAACTTAATCAAGCGATCGATACTCGACCATGCGTTGTCAGGGTAACAAGAGAACATATCGCTAACATGATGGGGCTAACTCGTCAGAGCGTACACAAGATACTAAAACGATTAGAAAGTATTGGGATGCTAGAGCTAAACTATGGCTCAGTAACCATTACCAATCCGAAACGCTTAGAAGAATACTTTAAAGAACTCGAGCAATAGATCCATTCAACAAACGGTAAGTATTGTCTAACGATAGCTAAAAACCTTATGCATCTAATTGGTCAAGAGCACAACACCATTTGCACTTAGGCAAGTGGCGCTGTGACACAAAAACCATTGAATTGACTAAGCTATATTCAATTCAGATTTCAACTCACGTTTCAAAATCTTTCCTGTCGCACTCATCGGGAGGTGTTCACGAATTTCGACATAACGAGGATACTTAAACGAGGCTAATTGCTCTTTACCCCACTTATGTAATGAATCGGCGTCAATGTATTCTTTTGGTTTAAGTACAACGTAGGCTTTTATCTCTTCGCCATACTCTTCATTTGGAATCCCTATCACCGCTACCATTGAAACTGCAGGATGAGTCATGAAAACTTCTTCAATTTCTCTGGGATAAACATTAAATCCACCTCGAATGATCAGATCTTTCATTCTATCGACAATAAATAAATTACCTGAACTGTCAAAGCGGCCCACATCACCAGTATGGAACCAACCATTTTGTAGCGCAGATTCAGTAACTTCTGGGCGGTCAAGATATCCCTTCATAACATTATGACCACGCACAACAATCTCACCTTCTTCGCCTATCGGTAGTGCATTACCTTCAATATCGATAACTTTTACTTCGACACCTTGAACCGGTTGACCTACCGAGCCAGGTATGCGCTCCTGATCCAAATGATTAAAACATGCAATAGGACTTGTCTCCGATAACCCGTATCCTTCTAAGATCGGCACATTAAATGTTTCTTCAAAGGTTCGAAAGATTTCGGTTGGCAATGGCGCACCACCGCTTACTGCAACACGCAATGACGAGGTATCAAATTGATGCTGCACATGAAGCAGACCGATGTACATCGTTGGCACACCAGCAAATATCGTCACCCTATGTTTTTCCACCAGCTCAAGAACATGTTTAGGCTCAAACCTAGGCACTAACACCAATGTTGCCCCGCCCAAAACACTAGCATTTAAGTGGACGGTTTGACCAAATGTATGAAATAAAGGCAAAGTTACTAAGTGAATATCATCGGCCTGGCTGCCCATAATGTTTTGTGCCACCAGAGCGTTCATTATGATGTTCTGCTGAGTCAGTTCAGCGCCTTTTGGTAAGCCTGTCGTCCCTGATGTATACAAAATCACACATGTATCATCCGCATTACGCGGTATATAATCCGGCAACGGTTGGACATCGGCTATAAACGCATTGAGAGTTATTACACCATTCCAATAGCTTTCATCTTGAGATTGAGTCAATACGACTATGCCTTCGCATGTATCGACTTGTTCAAAGGCTTTGACACCCTCTTTTGCCATTGGCAGTTCTTTCGTCCCTTCAAAGCAGAAATAAAACTTCGCTTTTGAATCTTCTAAGTGATACTTAATTTCTCGCGCTTTCAAAAGCACATTTAATGGGACTGCAACCGCGCCGGCTTTTTGTATTGCATAATAAACAAACGCGAAAAAAGGAATGTTTGGGCATGAAATCGCAACGCGGTCACCTGGCTTTACGCCTTTATTGATTAAAGACGCTGCGATCTTGCCAGCGATCGCATCAAATTGCGCATAATTTATCTTTTCAGCGCCACATATCAACGCCGTTTTATCTGGTTTACTCGCAGCATTTCTTTGTAACGCAGCAGCAAGATTCATCATAGTCTCTTCACCTCTTACTTGTCTTTCTCGTCTAATCAGCTCAGGAGCATTAACTAAGCAAGTTATCCCTAACACTGGATCGTCAGCATTTGATTCTCACCAGTCATTATCATTTAACATTATGTTTACAACGCAATTAGAGCCAAGAATGTAAAGCAATTAACATTTCAGAACGCAAATTAATAAAAGTGTGAGCTTGAAAGAGATGAATTGTTATAAATATCACCCCAAGTCACTAAAAACTCTGACTGCAATAGCAAATACAAAAGCGGTTAAAATTAACAAAAAGAAAACAAATAAAGAAAAATAAACTTGAACAATCCTAAGCGCGACCCTTATAAGAAAAATCAATAGCAAACGTTTGCTATTGAACAAAACTTTATCGTTCGTCAATAAAATATCGATTAATCCATCAATAATACCTTGCTGCATATTGCCAATTGTAAACGATAAGTGTAAAAAGCAAGGCGAGATAATTATCCGTAAATCCATTTATGGTTAGTGGGTAATTTTAGGATTTTACATTTTATTAGCACAGAGGTTATGGAAGTGTTAAAAGAAAAGAGTTTGCTAAACAACATTGGCGTACAAGTCGTAATCGCCATGATCGTGGGCACAGCCGTTGGTGCCATGATGGGTCATGATGCGACAGTGTTCGCTCCTTTAGGTGCTATCTTTATCAACTTAATCAAAATGTTGGTTATTCCTTTGGTCGCTGTAGCCTTGATTTCTGGTGCCGCTGGTCTTGGGAACAGCCAGTCAGCAGGTAAAGTTGGTATAGTCACTCTAGGTTATTTTGGTTTAACATCCGCCCTAGCCGTTGCGCTTGCACTATTTATGGGTGAAGTATTCCAACCAGGCATGGGTATCGACGTCTCTGGCGTTGAAGGCATGTTCTCAGCAGAATACGCTTCAAAAGGTGAACTACCTACTTTCTGGGCAACCATCACGGGTATGATCCCAACCAACGTCTTCCAATCACTAAATGAAGCAAACATCCTACAGATCCTCGTTTTCTGTATGTTCTTTGGTATTGCGATTTCTAAGCAAGCAAAAGAACGTCGTGAACCAATCATCAATGGTGTTAACTGCATCGTTGACGCAATGGTTTGGATGATCAACAAAGTAATGATCATTGCACCTATCGGTGTATTTGGTCTGATGGCAGAAGCCGTCGGTACGTTTGGTTTTGGTGCGCTAATGGTGGTATTTAAACTGTTCGTTGTTTACGTTGCCGCCATCCTAATCTTCGGTTTCGTTGTTTACCCAGCAATGGTGCATGTTTTCACGAAGACATCTGCGAAGAAATTCCTGTCTTCAATGAAGAAACCGCAAGCAGTTGCGCTTTCAACAGCGTCTTCTATGGCAACACTGCCTGTCACAATGGACACCTGTGAAAAAGAGCTGGGCGTAAAAAATTCAACTGCATCATTTGTTCTGCCTCTAGGCGCAACGATCAACATGTCAGGTAATGCGATTTACTATGGCTTGGTTGCTATCTTCTTTGCTCAACTGTTCAATATCGATCTAGGCATGGGCGCTTACATTGCAATTATCGTAACGTCTACATTGGGTGCGGTTGGTCAAGCAGGTGTTCCTGGCCCTTCTTTCCTAGTGGTTGCCGTGCTTCTTGCCGCTGGTATTCCAATTGAAGGTCTACCGCTGCTATTCGCTCTTGACCGTATTTTCGATATGATTCGTACAGCACTGAACATCACAGGTGATGCTGCATGTGCAGTTATCGTTGATGCGCTAATTGAAGAAGAAACGGCAGAAGCTGAGCTAAAAAAGCAAGAAGCCTAACCCTTTCTTGAATAGACCAAAAACCGCTCATAATGAGCGGTTTTTTTGTCTTTTCTTGCATTACGTAACTATACAAATAGAAACCGATGGCATAAATTTTTCAAAATGATATAAACCATTACAAAATATAACAAAACGTTAGAGCTAGGTTCTATCATGAGTCTTGAGCAATCTTTGGAATATCTCACCAAAATAAATTTGCCGATCGAATCAAAGCAGCAGGCCCTGGTTGACTCAGTTATTCTTACCCTAACGAAACAAAAACGAGATGCTCTTTTTCAACAGGTTGCTCTGTATCGAATAAAACTGCTTAAATCTCTCTTTCCTAAACACGCATCAAAAAGTCTTTCTGCACTATTTGAGTTAATGGATTATCGAGATTTAGTGCAACAGTATCCGACAGGTTTCTCCAAAGAGATTCGTTTACTTGAACAACTTGCCGCAGATTGTTACCCGCATTGGATGGTTTTCTGGTGTCAATGCGAGATCGAAGCAATCAAGCAAAAATATCCTTCAAACGAAGCTGCGATTCCTACTCCGCTTCCGTTTGACGACCACAGCTATACTAGCGTGTTAATTGAAGATATCGCAGATTGCGATCTTGAGGTAATGCTGCCAAATCATGCAGCGTTAATGCCGATTTCCGAAGCGATCACACTGAGTAATCTTGAGCTTTTCGTCCAAACTGAACAATGGTTTGAAATCTTGCCTCTTTTATCACTCTCGCAAAAAGGGCAGCACTTTGCCCTCTTGCTCAAATCGTCATCTTCACCAATCATGGTCTCCTCCGCTTTAGTGCAAAGCTGGCATCAACGAAATAACTGGCTTAGTTACTCACCACAGTTTAGTAACGAACAATGGCAGTTTTGCTTTCCTAATCATGGGTACAGTGTTCTCAATCAACTGGGTATTTTGGAGTGTCGTGCTCTAACTCATGAGCACACTCTTATTGAGTTTGATGCTCAGTTTCAATCTCGTGTAAAGAACACTGAAGCGGTTTGCGAAGTGCTGCGCCTTACGGTGGGAGGCAACATCCAACAAAAGCTGTATTTTTTGTATCTGGCGCAAAAAACAATGATGAGTGAGCTTTATAAAACAGGCTATAAGCTCGGCTTTACCATTATTGAGCAAGTATTTATGTTAAATTTCTATCAATCTATTGATTTAAGTGCCTACTTTCACTCAGGATACCGCGACATTAACGGTGACGGTACCAAGACATACCGCGGTTTCTGGAATTTAGGTATGATGGTTGAAGCATTTCAAGACATACAATTTCGCGACTACAAACATTGCGTACGAACAAAAAGAATGGATAAAAAGGTGAATGAGCATGCTTGATGTTCATTTGCACGGTCTCTTTTACCCAAAAGCAATGGCATTGTACGCGACTGTACTAATAGTATTCGCTTGGCTACTGTATTACTGCTATCGCCTAAAACAGAAGAGTGAATCAATCTTAGGCTCGCATCACGCGCCTTACATCGCTTATTCCAGCTGTATCATTGTTTGGATAAGCAGCAACGCCTATTTCCATACTGATTTATTGCCAGAATTAGGCTCTGTTGGTGGCATCTTTATGGCTAAGTTAGCGAACTTAGCGTCTTTTTTCGCCTTTGCGTTTGCATTCTATTTTTCTTGCCAGTTAACCGCAGATGTTAAAAAAACAGCGGTCAAAGTCTGGCAAAAAGTCGTCTTTGTCGCACTAGCAACGTATTCACTGTACATCAACTTAGTGCCGAATCTTACTGTCGAAAATGTCACCATTAGTGGTCCAAGCCAGTTCGTCATTGAATTTGGCTCACATACCTCATATTTTTTCATTAGTTTGCTAGCTTTCGTGGTACTAACGCTGCTTAACTTGATTGCCATGCGCGCGAACAGCAGCAAGCTCACGCTAGCAAAAAGCAACTATATGATAGCTGGCATTTTGGTATTCATGTTATCTACGGCAGTGATACACCTTGGAATGACGTATTTCCTTGGCGACTTCTCCCTAACTTGGTTACCACCAGCACTTTCAATCAGCGAAATGTTGTTTGTGGGCTATGCCCTACTTACCTCTCGCTTCTACAGCGCTAAATATCTCACGTACTTAACGGTAAGCGCGCTCTTAGTCTGCGCCATTTTTGTTCTGCCGCTAGGGGCGATATTTATTCCTATCTCTGAAGATAACCAATGGCTTGTTGCGGTACCTTTATGTGCGCTTATCGGTATCACTTGGCACTTGCTTTTTAAGCGAGTCAGTCGTTACGCTTCGTATTTTATTTATGGGAAACGACACACTCCCGTTCAGCAAATCCTTGGGTTAGAGGAAGAGTTTAAACGCTCAATAGATGATGCTATGCATCAGTTGGCATCGTTACTTAACATACCAAACAACAAGCTGCAGCTAGTCACTAGCAATTACACAGAAACGTTTTACGAAGAGTACCTGCCGTCAAGCAAGTCAGTTCTCGTGCTAGATGAGTTGTCTGAAGAAATTGATTATGCCTCCTCTTCTAAAGGGTCGATGAGAAAGCTCTACGAGCGCATGCGCTCAAGCAATACTGCGCTCGTTATGCCTCTCTTCGGTCGTGGAAAGTCTGTTACTCACTTACTAATTTCTTCACATAAAATAGATAATAAGCTGTTTTCTAATGAAGAAATCTCAGCTCTGCAAACGTTATTAGTTCGCATCCAGAGCACCATTGAAGCCGATAGAAAGGTACGCCAAAGCCGTGCGCTGGCTAACTCCATTGCACATGAAATGCGTAACCCTCTCGCTCAAGTACAATTACAATTTGAAGCTTTAAAACAGCATATAGAGTCAAACGCTTCACTGGATACGCTAAAAAGAGAAATTGATAAAGGTGAAGCCGCTATACAACGCGGTCGACAACTTATCGATATTATTTTACGAGAAGTTAGTGACAGCTCACCAGAGCATGAGCCTTTAGCTCTCACTTCCATACATAAAGCCATCGACCAAGCAGTAAGCCGTTATGGTTTTGAAAACGATCAAATAATAGAGAGAATTAACCTGCCACAGGCACACGATTTTGTCGCGAAGTTAAATGAGACCCTGTTTAACTTTGTCATTTTCAATTTGATTCGTAACGCTATCTACTATTTTGATTCTTATCCCGACAGTCAAATTGAGATTCGTACCCAGACGGGGGCTTACGAAAACATTCTGATCTTCCGAGATAGTGGGCCAGGTATAGATAGCAGTATCTTACACAAGATATTTGATGACTTTTTCTCGTATCAAAAAAGCGGAGGCAGTGGCTTAGGTTTGGGCTATTGCCAACGTGTTATGCGCTCCTTCGGAGGACGAATAGAGTGCCAGTCTGAATTGAACGAGTTCACAGAATTCTACTTGTATTTCCCAGTCGTACCAAACGCACCAAAACCAGAGACATTAAGAGCACCGGACTTTGATAGCTGGAAAGCAACTGCATCACATTCTGAAAATCATTCAGCTCAACACGTACAAGTATGTAAAGATGCACCAACAGTGCTCATTGTAGATGACAAAGAGGTGCAACGCACCTTGGTACAGATGTATTTAAAAAGATTGGGAGTCAACAGCTTACAAGCAAATAATGGAGCCTCTGCGGTAGAACTCTTCCACTCTCACAAGATTGATCTCGTTCTTATGGATGTCCAAATGCCGGTAATGAATGGATTTGACGCCAGCCAACGGATTAAGCAAATCACATCTTCCGTTCCAATCATTGCCTTATCTGGTGAGTCTGGAGCTAGAGAGTTGGAGCTAATTTCGAAACTCATGGATGACAGACTCGAAAAGCCCACCACGTTAAATGCACTTCAAGTCGTCATCCAAAGATGGTTACAGAACGAGAATTTTGCACCTTCCAACACTTTTTAATTTGCAAATATAGAATTGGCACTAGATGTGCATTATTGGAGTAAATCGAATTATCCAGAAGGTCAAGCAGGCTGCAAAAGAGTAGCGTATGAGCTTGATAAGGAGATCGCCATGTTACTTCATCGACATACATACTACGGCCTGATTCATCATGGAATCAAAACACTGTTACTTGATCGCTTAGGCCACTATACAGAAGAAGAGTATCATCAATATCTGAGCCTGATGACTGGTAAATCCACTTGCTTCACGATGTCTCTCGAAGAGCTAGAAGCAACGGTCGATAACTTACTGCGGGAAGGCTATTTGGAAGATGTAAAAACGCTTATTTCCCAATATCAACGTGTGGCTTAAGGTTTAAAATTCTCAACTTTATTGCCGCCTCATCGCGGCAATTTTTATTCCTTCCATATGCTGTTTCGACATGGAAGAATCTTACAGTCTATACGATATACTAAGCGTTACTATTCTTACCTTAACTTCCTCAGTATTCACATCTTGTCAGATTCCGTTAGACTGTCTTCAATTCAATAATTAGGTAGATTTTGCCATCATGAAGCAGATCCTAGACTTTATACCACTCATCATTTTCTTCGCTTTATACAAGCTGTACGACATCTACGTGGCGACAGGTGCACTGATCGTAGCAACAGCCATTCAGCTTGTCGTCACCTACGCGCTGTATAAGAAAGTCGAAAAGATGCAACTAATAACATTTGTTATCGTTACTATCTTCGGTGGCATGACCCTTTTCTTCCACGACGACAATTTTATAAAGTGGAAAGTCACCATCATTTACGCGATTCTGGCGATTGGCTTAGCAGTGAGCCACGCATTGGGAAAATCAGCCATCAAAGGTATGCTAGGCAAGGAAATTACGTTACCTGACGCTGTTTGGGCAAAGATTAACTGGGCTTGGGTTGGCTTCTTCTCATTCTTCGCTGGCCTAAACATTTATATTGCTTACGAATTGCCGTTGGATGTTTGGGTTAACTTCAAAGTATTTGGAATGTTGATCGCGACATTTGCCTACATGATTGCGACTGGCTTTTACATTTATAAACACATGCCAAAAGAACAAAAAAATAACTCATCCGATGTGTCCACTGATGATTAAAAACTCAGTTTTGCTATAATCTGCGACTTCACAGCGGCCTTCGGGTCGCTGTTTTGCTCCATGTATCAGTAAACCGCTCAAACAACGTACCGTTTTCAGATCATTCTTGCTGCTGTAAACCAACTTTCTCTGGTCCGGTATCTGCGGTTTTTTAAGGACCTTTGGTTCTAGGTATTTACTATGTTGGCGCTTAGTTTGAGCGCCTTTAAGATTTAGGATGTCACAATGAGTCAAGAAATTAGCTCTCCGAAAGGTCAAATGCTGCTTCGTACCCTTGCAATGCCTGCAGATACAAACGCCAATGGCGATATTTTTGGCGGTTGGATAATGTCACAGCTCGACTTAGCAGGCGCGATTCTGGCAAAAGAGATCTCTTGTGGTCGCGTTGTCACCGTTTCGGTATCAAGCATTACGTTCAAAAAACCTGTTGGTGTGGGCGATGTCGTATGCTGCTACGGCGAATGCACCAAGATCGGCCGCACATCCATGAGTGTCGATTTGGAAGTATGGGTCAAACCCGTCAAAGCTCACGGTGTTGGCGAACGCTTCATGGTTTGTGATGCGACCTTCAACTACGTAGCCATTGACAGTGAAGGTAAACCGCGTCCGGTTCAGAATTAGTCAACCTACAACGCTAACAGTTAGAAAGGATCTCACATTTTCTGTTGTTCACTTGTGAGAGACACAAAAAAGGCGTTAAATTAACACTTTACCCTACCAATTAAGGAACTATGCTATGTGGTATGTCATCTTTTCACAGGACGTTGAGAACTCGTTGGAAAAACGCATGAGCGTTCGCCCACAACACTTGGAGCGCTTACAAAAGCTACAAGACGAAGGTCGCCTTCTTACAGCTGGTCCGATGCCTGCGATAGATTCTGACAATCCTGGTGAAGCTGGATTTACGGGCTCAACTGTCATCGCTGAATTCGCCTCTCTAGAGGATGCTAAAGCGTGGGCAGAAGCCGATCCTTACGTAGCGGCTGGTGTTTACGATAATGTAATCGTGAAACCGTTCAAAAAAGTGTTTTAATTTATGAAAAAATTACTGTGTCTTTTCTTGGTATTTGGTGCTCTGGCTGGCTGCTCATCAACCGATGATAAGCAGCGCCAACTTGAGCTTATGGCATCAAACCGAGCAGGAGTCTTGTCAGCGGGTCTCCCTTTAGAGTACGGTCCACTGCAAATAATGCGTGTCTCATCCAACAAAAATGTTGTAGAGATGATGATGATTTATAACGATGGCGCCCTCGGTGCAAAGCCGTTAAATCAAGTACTGAATACCAGTATCTACACCTACTGCAGCAACCCAGAAGTTCGCAAGCAAATTGATATGGGCTTGATGTATCGTATTAAGGTACGTAATTCTCGCGGTCAGTTGATGGCAGATGAGTTGGTTTCCGCACAGACTTGTACTCAGGTGAAGTAGCTACAGTAATTTTGTTGCTTTCGGCATGAGACGATGATTCGCTATTATTGAATAATCTGAAAACGAAAGTTAACAATTAAGAATAGAAAAACGGAGACCATAGTCTCCGTTTTTATTTGCTGTAACGATGTGTTACGCCAGCTCAGCACGGAGCTTCTTCGCCGCTGAAACCAGATTTGCCAATGCGGCTTCTGTCTCCTTCCAGTTTCGTGTTTTCAGACCACAATCTGGGTTTACCCACAAACGTTGAGCCGGAATTTTTTCTGCCGCTTTCTTGATTAAACCTTCAATCCATTCTTCCGTAGGAATGTTTGGTGAGTGAATGTCATAAACACCAGGGCCAATTTCGTTCGGGTAATTGAATTCTTCAAATGCTTTCAGCAACTCCATATTCGAGCGAGATGTTTCAATGGTAATGACGTCCGCATCGAGTGCCGCAACCGAATCAATGATTTCATTGAACTCGCTGTAACACATATGAGTGTGAATCTGAGTTTCTGGTTTTGCACTTGCCGCAGAGACCTTAAACGCATTTACGGCCCATTCTAAGTACGCTTTGTGATCGCGTTTTTTGAGTGGTAAACCTTCTCGAATGGCTGGCTCATCAATTTGAATGATATTGATGCCCGCATCTTGCAGGTCAGACACCTCATCACGCAGTGCTAAAGCAAGTTGCTGCGCAATTTCTTGACGTGTGATGTCTTCACGTGGGAACGTCCAACATAAAATCGTTACTGGTCCAGTCAACATGCCTTTCATCTGTTTGCTGGTTAGCGATTGTGCGTACGTCGACCATTCAACTGTGATCGGTTTTTCACGTTCAATGTCAGCAACTACAATGGCAGGTTTCACACAGCGAGAACCATAACTCTGTACCCAACCAAATTTGGTCGTTTGAAAACCCGCCAAGTTCTCAGCGAAGTATTCCACCATGTCGTTACGCTCTGCTTCGCCGTGAACAAGCACGTCTAGGTCGAGCGCCTCTTGACGTTTTACTGCGTCAGCAATATGTCCTTTAAGTGCTTGGATATATTCAGACTCAGATAATTGACCTGTACGATAAGCGCTGCGCTGCACCCGGATTTCACCCGTTTGAGGAAAAGAGCCGATTGTCGTTGTTGGCAACAAAGGCAAGCCCAATACTTCAGCTTGATGCGCGGCACGCTCTGCATAAGGTGCGCTGCGCTCGGCAATTGACGAGGTAATGTTGTTTATACGCGCTTGTACTTGAGGCTTATTCACATGTGTTGCTGTCTTGCGCGCTTTGATTGGCTGGCTATAGGTATCACAAGCGCGAATCGCATTTTGGTCACCATCGAGCGCTCGGCCAAGCAAGGCGACTTCTGCCACTTTTTGTTTTGCAAAGGCAAACCAACTTTTTACTTCTTCGCTCAGTTCTGTTTCCAGTGCTAAGTCAACAGGGCTATGTAGCAGAGAACATGAACTGGCAACCCAAAGTTTGTCGCCCAGTTTCTCTTTGACTGGCTGTAGACGCTCGAGTTGGGCACTTAAATCCGAACGCCACACGTTACGACCATTCACAACGCCAGCAGAAAGCACCCACCCCTCCGGTAACTTGGCAACCACATCGTCAAGCTGCTTAGGGACGGTAGATAAATCGATATGCAAACCATCTACCGGAAGCTCTACAATTTTGCCTAGCGTATCGCTTACGGAGTCAAAGTACGTCGTTAGCAGCACTTTTACATCGCTTCGAATCACTTGGTAGGCTAGCTTAAACGAATCAGCCCATTTGCTTTCTAGCTCCAGTGACAAAATTGGCTCATCAATCTGAACCCACTCAACACCTTGACTTGCTAGCTTTGCCAAAATAGCTTGGTAAGCAGTAAGTAAGCGTGGTAGCAGGGTTAAGCGGTCAAACCCTTCTTCGACCTCTTTGCCCAAGTAAAGGTAACTGACTGGACCAAGCAAAACAGGCTTCACTTGGTGGCCAGCTTGAAGCGCTTCGTTGACTTCTTCAAACAGTTGCGGCCAGCTCACTTCAAACGTATCGTCCTTGCTGAATTCAGGGACAATGTAATGGTAGTTTGTGTTGAACCATTTGGTCATATCCGATGCCGCAGCGCCCGCACAGCTGCAACCCGCCTGAGATTGACCGCGACCCACTTTGAACAACGTATCCAGGTTAGGGAAACCATCAGCGTGACGCTTTGGCACATGACCCAATAGCAACGTGGTCGTCAGTACATGATCGTACCAAGCGAAGTCGCCAGCGGTGGCAAAACTCAAGCCAGCATCTGTTTGCGTTTGCCAGTTTTTAGCGCGCAGATCTGCTCCAACCTTTTTAAGCTCTGCTTGATCAATTTCTCCGCGCCAGTATTTTTCCTGAGCGAATTTTAATTCTCGTTTTTCACCGATGCGTGGATAACCTAATATGTGAGTCGTTGTCGCCATGTCCCTATTCCTTTCTCAATTTTGTTCAATTTGTTTGGATCAGAGCATCTTTCGGTAAAGAATAAGATGTCTGGATGGCTAAACTATCGCTCTCATCTGATATTAGAACAACGTCCATTTATTCAACTTGTTTATTAAAAAAATTCATCATGAAGCGACATGATTCGCAAATAAAAACAACAAATAGACGTCTAGACGTTTACATATCCATTTTTTGTCGTTAAGTTATTTACACGATTGCTATTCTGTTCATAGCGAGCAACAAAGGATGAAAGGAATTCATGATAGAGCTAAAACATTTGCGGACACTCACTTCGCTTCGAGACACTGGCTCTCTAACGGCAACAGCGACCGCTTTACATCTCACTCAGTCGGCACTGTCTCATCAGATCAAAGATTTGGAGGCGCGAATTGGAGGGCAACTGTTCCTGAGAAAGACTCGTCCGGTGAAGTTCACTTCAGAGGGAGAAATCCTATTGCGTCTTGCAGAAGATATCCTTCCGAAACTCGCAAGAGCAGAAAATGATTTAGCGAGCTTGAAAGAGGACGTCAATGGCCGATTACATATGGCCATTGAATGTCACTCTTGCTTCCAATGGCTAATGCCTGCACTTAGGGAGTACCAACTTGCTTGGCCTAGCGTAACATTGGACTTTTCCTCTGGTTTTGGCTTTGAACCACTCCCAGCTCTATTGGCAGGCGAACTCGATCTCGTTATTACTTCCGATATCCAACCTCGATCTGAAGTCCACTACGAGCCTCTATTCGACTTTGAAATGCGTTTAATTACCGCAACCAACCACCCATTGGCGGAAAAAGAAATTATTGATCCGCAAGATCTCGCAGATCAAACCATGCTCTCTTATCCGGTTCAAAAACAAAGGCTAGACGTCGTAAAGCACTTTCTTCAGCCAGCAGGAATAGAACCTGCGAAATGGAAGCAAGCCGACAACACTCTCATGTTAGTTCAGATGGTCTCTGCTGGATTAGGGGTGGCGGCACTACCCAATTGGGCGATTTCTGAATTTTCTCGCCAAGGTCTTATTACCAGTAAACCTTTCGGCCAAGGCTTATGGCGTCGCTTGTTTGCTGCAACGCGTCACTCAGAGAAAGAAAAGCGTTACTTACAAGCTTTTTTCGCAACCGCGAGGCTACAATGTAAAAGCCACCTTGACGGAATCAAGGTGGCTTAAAAGATTTGGGTTATGAAAGGCTTAGCGTTGATATGCTTTAAATTGGTTAGTCAATGGATCGTACTGATAACCGAGCATATCAAGCTTGCCGACTACAGACTCTACATCCATCTCATACACTGATACTAACTCGTCAAAACTGTCGCACTCTAAACGTAGCTTTTCGTTGACGATACCTAGCAAAATAGTGCTGTCCAGATTACCTACATTGCTTAAATCCATCGCGACTCTCCTCTTCGACAAGGTATATAAACAAGCGTAGTAGTAATCACGCGAATTTAAAGTGAGTGCGATCTAAAACGTGATCACCTTATACCCAAGCACCAAGAAAGCACTTGGATATAAGCTGTCTAGCTTTGTCTTTAGAATAGAGGTTAAGCCGCGAGAGAGAATAAACCTTGCAGGCTCGTCATCGACGCGAGTGCTAGAAACAAGGCAACGCTCAGTTGCACCTTTTCTGGTTTCTTATGCGTAAAAATATGCCAACACCACACAATAATTGAAGAAATTAGCATAGCTAAAGACAGCAAGATCGGCTGTGTCGCAGCGTTTAGTGTGGCTTCATTTAACTGGTAAGAAGCAAACAACGTTGCGATGACTAATAGCATTCCAGACACAATGCCCGTAACTGGTAAAATACGGTGAAATGCCTGTAATCTGCTGCGAGCTATCGTAAGCAGCAATTGAGAAAATGACGCCCCAAGGAAAAATATCATTAGCGCCATCGCTATCGATGCTGGCCAGCTTGATTGCTCAAATACTTGAATACTCACATACGCAAAGGCCAAACCATTCGCTAAATGCATCGCCCATAGTGGCCCTTTTTCACGCGTTTTCTTGGTTTGAACCTGAGAATAGAAGTAGAAAATAGCAAACACGATCATAAATGCTTCAATGCGAAGTGACGCAACAGCGAGCCACAATACAGCTACTGCAGGCAACATTTTATGAAGACGTCCTCGCTGACCAGGACAAATATCGCCCTTGATTAGAAGCAAAGTCAGTAGCGCTTGTGCGCCAAATAGCATCGGAGGGAAAGTAACCAGCAATTGTTGAATCATGTTGAATGCACGCTCAAAAGTCATTTTGGGGGGCGATAATATCAAATCAACTATCGCCAAACCACCGAAAGTCGGCCCCCAAATGAGCTAAAACGGTAAGACAATTTTATTCACAGAGAAGCAAGATACTTCAACGCGTCTTCCTGCGTTAAAACTCCACGGTACTCTTCTTTGGTATTACACAATACCCAAGGGAAACGAATGCCGGTTTTAACCAACTCTCGAATAACAGAGACAGGTAAATCCTCATCAACCAACACAAATTCGGTGCTCATTATCTGATTAACAGGACGTTTCCAAATTCTGCTTTCTCGTTCAGTTTCTCGCTCTGTGCCCATCGAGGGCGTTAGGTGTAAATTCACCGTCTCTTTCGTAATTAACCCAACACAACGATTTTCATTGAGAACAACTAAAGGCAAGCTTGGATTCAAATTCATGTACTCCACTGCCAAGGAGAGCGGTTCTCCAGGGTCCATAGACCTGACTTGTTCATGGCTCAAAGATTGCAGCACATCACTTTGCTTAGACTCAATCGCGATGTCAGAGAACAGATGCTCATAACTGTCCGCTTTATCCATCAAATCGACAGGCACGGCAGCAGAAAATAGAAAGCCCTGCATGTGATCGACACCGATTTCTGCCAATACTTGAAGTTCTTGCTTAGATTCCACGCCTTCAGCAACCACTTTTACATTCATTTGCTGTGCAAGCTCGGTGACCATTTTCACAATGTTATAGCTGGTGCTCCCTTTATGAATGTTCTTGATGAATTTTCGGTCTATTTTCAGTAAATCAAACTGCCCTTTTTCTAGATAAGAAAAAGAAGAATACCCAGTACCGAAGTCATCAATCGCGATCTCAATGCCCTCTTTCCGCACTTCCTCTAGAGCTCGAGTATGCTCCTCATCTTGTTCAAAATACGCGGTTTCTGTTAGCTCGATAGTTACTCGCTTAGGGTCTACACCACTGGCTTTAATCAAATCATGCGACCGCTGAAGGATCTGAAGAGAATCCAATTTCGTATTGAGGGAGCGATTGATGGTCACGCCCACTTCCTCGCCATAAATTTCTTGTAAGCGCGGAAAGTGCTTCAACGCAGCTTGGCAGACCACATCATCAAGTGCCGCTATGAGTTCTAGATCTTCAATAATAGCGATCATCTTTTGCGTGCAATACGCATCATTTTCATCATAGAAGCGTGCGAGAGCCTCGAACTTAACCACGCTTCCGGTTTGAACGTCGATAATCGGTTGAAAGTAAACGTCCACTAGCCCACTCTCTATTTGCGCCTCCAAAAACGCCTCGAGATGTTGGCGCTTCACTAATTCAGAGTGAAGTTCACTGTCGTAAAAGTTGAAATAGCTACCTTCACCGGAAATAGAGGACAACATTGCTTGCGCTGCATGTGCTAGCGCTTGTCTTGGTCGGTTCGTATCATAGCCAAGGATTGACACACCAGTTTGGCCTTTAACGATAGTGGCATGCATTTTTGTGCCCATTTCATTTCTAAGCTCATTAAAGAACCCTTTCATGGCAATTTGGATCAAACGAACCGGGCTCAACCATTGACAATGAGGGGTCTGCAAGCATACGACAAACACATCCCGAGATAACTGCCCCGCAATACTGGTGTAGCGACTTCGCATAATAAAATCTGCAAAACCTAATTGCTGTTCAAGCAAGTATCTCTCCGAAAACTTGGGTCTTAGTGTCATAACAATGTTGAGTTCTTTATTTCTGCTTTCATTCGCTAAGGTAGCTAATTGGAGTTCAAATTCTTTCCTCGTCGGTAAAAAGGCAGCCCAATCATGCTGTTGTTCACAACGATTTTTCATCCACAACAACGAAGCAGAAATATCCGTAGAAAATCCGAGATAAAGAATTCGTCCAGAGTGAAACGTAAGTCGGTAAATACAAAGATGATGAGCTTGGTTGCTACCGTTTGCTGTTTTGCTCAGCAAGTTACCACACCAACATCCTTCATCATTAATTTGCTGCCACAGCTGATCATAAAACGCTTGGCTATGGTGAGAGGTACTGAATATATGAGTTTTAAGCCCAACCAGATCTCGGTTTTGATAGCCCATTTGTAACTCAAAGGCACGGTTACAACCTAAGATGCGCGTATCTTCATCGGCAACTAAAACGCCTACATTTGGCAAATCAAAAATCGTTTCGAGGATTTTCGCTAACTCCTCGCAACCAGTGATTGTTAATTGTGGAATGATAGTGCCTTGGATAATGCGCTTATTGAGCCTTTCAAAACTAATAGTAACGTGCACTAAGTTAACGTTTTTTAGCATCATGCAACAAGAAAACCGCCCCCGTCCGCCAAAGAGTTCCACTTCTAGAATTCGTTGTTTTAGCGTTTCTTGTTGCCCCATCAGCATATGATCAAACAAGTTATTTAGGCTGGTTACTGGCGTACTTATCCCAAATGCCTTTGCCATTCCTTGCTGATCACATTCGAACTCGCGAGTATCAATATCGTAAGACCACTCTATAACAGGAGTTAGACTGGAAGTCGTTTGCATTTTTGGATGCACTGTTGTCGTAGATTCACTCATACCCTAGCCCCTTTTTTTGTAATTAGCCCAAGGCTCAAAATTCACAGTCAATTCGCGACATTCCAGTTGGGACCTGCCGATCCTCTTTATAGATGGATTGTGTCAACGATAAGCCTATCGACTTAGAACTATTTCCAGAGCAGCTCAGCCTTTTGCATTTAATATGCACTAATTTGATTATAGGCTTTACCCCATATAAGCACACCATTGCTTATACTTTGTATTAAGATTGCGACATTTTTCATGAACCGATCTATAACCATGAGGCTTTCAAGGTGAAATTAGACAGAAAATCGCCGATAGAGCATTGATATTTTTACAAACCAAATAAAACTCGATGAACTAAGCTGGAATAGATGAGTTTGTTATAGATACCTGATAATCAAATCGCTATAATTCGCGCTCCCTGGAACAGAGAGCAAAATATGACCAATAACATCACTCCTATTCATGAGTACAAAAAATACTGGGCAGAGTGTTTTGGTACGGCACCTTTCTTGCCGACCAGTCGCAAAGAAATGGATGCCCTAGGATGGGATAGCTGTGACATTATCATTGTAACCGGTGACGCTTATGTGGATCACCCAAGCTTTGGTATGGCTATCATTGGCCGCC
The DNA here is from genome assembly GCF_033337975.1 of Vibrio sp. Vb2880. Lineage (NCBI taxonomy): Bacteria > Pseudomonadati > Pseudomonadota > Gammaproteobacteria > Vibrionales > Vibrionaceae > Vibrio > Vibrio sp. Vb2880. The sequence goes on along the minus strand of NZ_JAWORT010000030.1, from coordinate 9,821 downwards.
TGCTAGAAGCACAAGGTTTCCGTGTCGGTATAATTGCTCAACCAGAATGGCAAAATAAAGATGCGTTCATGCAACTTGGTAAGCCAAATCTGTTCTTCGGGATCACTGCGGGTAACATGGACTCCATGATCAACCGTTACACCGCGGATAAAAAGCTTCGTCACGATGACGCGTACACACCGAATAACGAAGGTGGTAAACGCCCAGACCGCGCGACTTTGGTTTACTCTCAGCGTTGTCGTGAGGCATACAAAGAAGTACCTATTGTTTTAGGTGGTATCGAAGCTAGCCTACGCCGTGTGGCGCACTACGATTACTGGTCAGATAAAGTTCGCCGTTCTGTACTGTTTGATGCAAAAGCAGACATCCTACTTTTTGGTAACGCAGAGCGCGCACTTGTCGAAGTAGCACATCGCATCGCAAACGGCGAAGACATCAGCACCATGACCAATATTCGTGGTACTGCCGTGAACTTGCCAGCGGCGCCAGAAGGCTACACGGTTATTGATTCTTCTCGCATTGAAAAACCTCGTAAAGAAGCGTTCGTACCAAAGAACCCATACGAAGTAGAAACTCAGTGTGAAACTAAAAAAGACGAGCCAGTTGCACAACCAATCACGATTCGCCCATCACGCCACGATGCTGCGACGACTGCGGTCCGTTTACCTTCGTTTGAAAAGCTAAGAAACGATCGCATTCTTTATGCGCATGCAAGCCGTGTATTGCATCTAGAAACGAACCCGTACTCTGGTCGAGCGTTACTTCAAAGCCATGGTGATCGTGAACTTTGGGTAAACCAAGCTCCAATTCCATTGACGACCGAAGAGATGGACTTTGTGTTTGGCCTGCCTTACGCGCGTGTCCCTCACCCTATGTACGGGAAAGCAAAAATTCCTGCGTACGACATGATCAAGACGTCTGTGAACATCATGCGTGGTTGCTTTGGTGGCTGTTCTTTCTGTTCGATTACCGAGCATGAAGGTCGAATCATTCAAAACCGTTCGAAAGAGTCTATCATCAACGAGATTGAAGAAATTCGCGACAAAGTTCCAGGCTTTACCGGCACAATTTCCGATCTTGGTGGCCCGACTGCAAACATGTACCGCCTGGGCTGTAAAGATCCAAAAGCGGAAGCGAACTGTCGTCGTCCTTCTTGTGTATTCCCGGGCATCTGTAACAAGCTAAACACAGACCACAAACACACGATCGATTTATACCGTGAAGCGCGTAAAGTTGAAGGCGTGAAGAAAGTGATGGTTGCATCTGGCGTACGTTACGACCTTGCGATTGAATCACCAGAATACGTGAAAGAGCTCGTGACTCACCACGTAGGCGGTTACTTGAAGATTGCACCGGAACATACAGAGAAAGGTCCTCTTGATCTGATGATGAAGCCAGGCATGGGTACGTACGATCGCTTTAAAGAGATGTTCGAGAAATACAGTGCAGAAGCAGGCAAGAAGCAGTACTTAATCCCTTATTTTATCTCTGCGCACCCAGGCACAGAAGACGAAGACATGCTGAACCTTGCTCTGTGGCTGAAAAAGAACAACTTCGAATGTGACCAAGTACAAAACTTCTACCCTTCGCCAATGTGTAACGCAACGTCGATGTACTACTCAGAGACAAACCCTCTGAAACGCGTGAAGTACAAAAAACGTGAAGATGTACCTGTAGCAAAAGGTGAACGTCAACGTCGCCTGCATAAAGCGCTGTTGCGTTATCACGATCCAGCAAACTGGCCAATGATCCGTGAAGCCCTAGTCAGTATGGGTAAAAAACATTTGATCGGTGACAAACAAGGCTGTCTCGTTCCTGCGGAAGACATTGAAGCACAAACACCTGCGCAACGTCGTAAATCTGGTCGTCACGGGGCAAACCGCTTTGCAACCAAACATACCAAAAACCAACCAGGCTTCGGTGGTCATTTGAACAAACGCTCTGAAGGCGGTTCAAAAGATGGTAAACCATCTGGTAACCGTAACGGTTCTGGCAAAGCTACAGGTGGTCAACGCCCTGCAAGCAACGGCCAACGTCCTAGCGGCAACGGTGCAAACCGCCCGGCAGGTAGCAAGCCGCAAGGCCAAGGTCGCCCACAAGGACAAGGCAAACCAGCTGGTCAACGTAAACCAAAGCGTCGCTAATTATTTAGAGCTTAAATACTAGAAAGGGCTCCAGAGTTAACTCTGGAGCCCTTTTGTTTTGTCAGCTCATTGAGGCATCACTAATAACTCAAACTTTGATTCAATCAATACAAAAAATGGTAAACACCAACCAACTTATTGGAAAAACAAACAATTATTTGATTGAAGCAAAACCATAAAAATATAACTCATTGATTTTTAATTGCTTTATTTTGGTGCGATATTTGCGTAACAGAGTAAAACTCTTAAACATGGGCTAACGATGAATAATCCACTTCCCCCAAAAACTTCTATGTTCTGGTATGACAACAGCTATACCTATGAGGAGGCCGTTCAGGCATTTGAAAGAGATGGTACACTGAAATCGCTGAATATCGTTCCAACCACGGAATCCGATGATCTTGCTGGCTCACCCCCAGAGCGCAGTATGTTTTGGGAGGGAGAAACAAAAAAAATCGATCCGCCACCGCCGTCTGAACCAGAGCCTCTCAATTTAAAAACTGAGAAAGAAGCAACGGAAGCATCACCTGCGCACTTTATCCCAGTCCGCTATGCCATCGATCAGCTAGAAACAGAAGAGACACAACCTTTTGGTTTGCCTGAAGAATGGAAAGGCCAAGGCCCAGCCAAACTCAATACCGTTGGTTACACCCTGCGTCAACTGCGCGACGGTTGGCTGTATGTGTATGATGCAATCAACAAAAGCTTAGACGAATACGAAATCAAAGGAACGCAATTCACGCTCTATAAGTTGGGAGAATCAGAAAGCCCAAAATCAGAGCAGCGTGGGACACCACAAGATGCAAAGCCCTTCCTTACTTACGTCAACGGAAGCGTACTATCGATTTGCTTCTCTGAGCACCGGTGGACATGGCACACGTTCATGCGCGTACTTAACAATCCGAGTAATCATATCGATCGCATGCAAACCATTGTTCTGTCCTCAAACGAGAATCAGCACAACATTGCACCAATAGATAAGTTAACCCAAGTCGCTGATATTGAATCTTCTGCCGTCGATGATGGTCGCTTTGCGGATTCTGGCATCGCCACCAAAGCAGATGAAGATGGTTCTGTCTTTAAACCTGTCGCAGTCGAAAGCGATTTAACCTCTGCGATTCCAGAAGAAGAATCAGGCTACTTCGTCGCGATAAAAGATTACGCCGCAGACATTCAAGATATGTCACTGCATTTTGTTGGTGCCGCAAGCCCTTACCGCCTTTTCACTGACCAGTTTTCAAACCAGTGGAACTTGATGCAGACCGCCATGCAACTGTGTATGTTTGGTGCAAGTGACGAGATAGACATGCCAGCTAGCGTTAAGCGTAACGGCGAAGAGCTGTCGTTTTATACCGACATGGCTGACTATTATGACTCCTCTCACCAACTTGATTTGGCAGAGCAGAACAAAAGCTCAGTTCAGTCCGGCTATCCTGCTAAATTTTCCGCTGGAGCGATTGAATCACACCAACATACCCAAAGTGACATTGCTAAAGCGATACAGGACAAATATCGAATTTCTGCGAGCCGTTTTGGTAAATACGAACAATGGATAGCGACTGAACGCTGGCGTCAGCAGCTCAACTGGAAGCAAATGCTGAGCGAGATGCAAGAGCTGTCAGAACAAAAAGAAACCATGCTAGCCCAAGTGGTTTCGGTCAAACGCGACTTTATCGCAGTAATGGAGTCCTTAACGCCGCATCATCTCGAAAGAACCTTCGACCTATACAGCGAAGACACACAGTACAGCTTGTATCAACTGCACAAGCAAGCGGTTGAGTCATTTACTTTGGTGATGCAAGAAGAAGACCGCCAATGGGCAGAAAGCCAATGGGAGAAACCAACCAGTTTACTTGCTCTCTATGCCTCTGGGTTTAGTCGTAGTTTATTTAAAGTGATGGAGAAGAATATTACTGAGGCGCAGAATGAACAGTCGATCACCTCAGAAAATTCTGATGCTGATAATCAGTTGATGGACCGGATCTCGGCTACCAGCAACCGTGTGAGCATGTACTCTAAGATCATGGATTTTGTTTCCAACCCAAACACTGCGGAAACGGACTTTCTCAAGGATATCGCCAAAGGCTTCCAAGAGCTGGACATTATCTTTAAATCTGCAATAGGTGCACTTGCAAAAGGAGTTTTAGAGTTTGGCGTTAGCATGACTTCACAAGCATCGATTTTACTGATGCCTGTTTTCGCTAAACCTCTGAACCGTCATAGCTATTATTTATTTGCCGTTATTGCAGAACATATGGCACACAATATGCCAGTTACTGTAAATGAAAGCTACGCTCGCGATTTTAAAAAATGGAAAACACGCGTAAATGATTACCCAAGTGAGCTCAAGAAAAACGATGCGGTCATTGCTGACTTCCAGAAAAACAACCGCAAAGCCGACTCTAAATACACAACAGCTTTAAAAAATAAAAAGAGAATTAAGAAGGCACTCGCTGTGGCTACATTGGAGTACCCACAGTATATTGAATTACCCGATGATCTACCGCAAAGAACCGTCGAGCTTAGAACTGGGATCGCTATGAATAAGCTCGATGATTTGAATAAACTGTTCGAGAATGCCGGTGGTCTAGGCTTTATGGCATTAGTATTTAACTGCATCGCGCTTGGTGATGCCATGAGCAGTATTCAAGACACTGGATTAATGTCCTCAGATGAATTTTTGGATATCCAACAAAAGCTTTTTTATACAGTCAACGCTTGGACGGGTATTCGCACCGGTAAACTTTGGGACAACGTAAGAGTAGATAAAACGCTACGAGCACGTTCTTTATCTGCCCTAAAAGAAATGGCGAAACGTGATACCACAATACCTATTTCTTCTTTGAGTGATCTTAAAATTTTCAACAAATGGCTTGCGGTAACAGGAATAATAGGTGCTTTAGCTTCAGGGATAGAAGCTTACCGGTCGTTACAACAACTTGATAGTTTGAATGGCACTGCAAAAATTGCGGGATACTTCAACTTTTCTTCTTTAGTTGGACTTACAGCAGTAGGGACCTTTCAAGCTGTAGGAGGAATAACTGGCGTATGGTCAGCAAACGTTCTTTTCGGTGGGCCAATCATGTTTGTCATTATGGGGCTAACTGCAATTTACCTTTTGAGCAACTATGTAATGAGCAAGTTCAAACAAGACGATTTTCAAAAATGGTTAGATAAATTACCGTGGGGATATAATTCCGCCAGAGCACAATGGAGTCAGTCTCCAGATCTGTTAGAACGAGAAAAACACAACTCTTCATTAGTACAAAAGGCACTATTTGATTTACAAACCATCATAGATAAACCATCAATCTACCAAGTGCCAATGATGCGGGTTGTTCCCAATTCATCAACGCAATACCCATCAGCAATGCAGGAGCTGTTTGGTATTGAGTTGCATATCCAAGTTCCTACCAAAATAGCAAGAGATGGAATTAAACTTCGGACAAATACTTCTGTAACTAAGGGAGAATTGATATCAGGAACTTGGTACACCGGAGTAGATCTAGAAACCTTGAATAGCCCGATGAACTCCACAAACTCTCAAAGCGTGTATAAATTGAGTTTACCTATGAAAGACTCAGCTGACTATCTAGCATTTGAGATAGAATACATCCTCGATGATGAAAACGAATTAAGCCGTAAGTACTGGTTCCAAAATAATGCAAAACAGCGTGCAACTTATACGGCGATTTCAGACAATACTAAACAAGCAACGATCAGAAGTTCATTAACTTCAGATACTAGTGAACTTAGCTTACAGGAGTAACCCTTGGCTTATTTACCTTTTTACATCACGCCAGACGAGTTTTCGGCTTATCAAGAAGAACAAGAGCAACAAATTCTAAAAGGGAAAGAGCTCACAACCTGGCACAAGCACGATATTGAAGAGCCTTTTCGATACTTATACCTATCGATTGCTATAGCCGCAGTCAGCCCATTATTTTTCCTTACCTACTTTCTGCACGATAGTAGTCAGATGCTCTTGACCTACATATTATCAGGCTTAACGATAATCATGTCCGGTGTTTCTTATCTTACATTTGGTTTAGACAATCGTTATGACTACACCATATCCGAGCAAGGCATGGTCTTGAGAAAGAGACGTGATCTCCCTACTTGGGTGAACTCAGCAGCGCAAGTGATGGGTTGGTTTGGAGCAGTAGTCTGCGTATTTATGGTAATCGCAGTAGGACCAATGGCTCTAGTCGGTGCTGGTGGATTTATTTTAGTTTCATTTCGCATGCTGAAGCGCCAACCTGAAGAAGAAACTGAAGTACGAGTGGGGCTTCGCAAAGATTCATTGTTTGCTCAATACAACAAACAGCGAAAACTCATTGTGATTTATCACAAATTTGACGACTGCTATTTCTTTGACATTGAGCATAAAGAAGTCAGTCGAAACCAAACTCGTGGTCGAAGTTATATATTTTGCAAAACTGAATCAGAAGTGGATTACTTGTTGAAGTTGTTAGTTAACAAGTGGAACATCGAATGCTCTGAAGAAAACAACATTAAACAGCTTTTCAATACAGGCCTAATGTACGAAAAACTTCAAGATATTCCAGTAAGAGGAACTAAATATCTACTAAGCGAAGTAGATAGCCTGAGAAATAAGAATGCCACATTACCCGAACTAAAATACTTGCGTGGTGACTTATGGCTAAGCGAAGCGGAAATCGACCAGCGCAAAGCAGAACTGAATACAACCAAGGAGTAACCCTTGGCATATTCACCATTTTACGTCACCCCAGAAGAATTAGCAGTTTATCAAGAGGCGCAAGAGCAAGAAATACTCGCAGGCGATAATGTCAGAACATGGCACAAGTATGATGTAGAGGAACCATTTCGCTATTACTTTAAACTTTTTGCGCTTCCATTTGTGATCGCTCCATTCCTATTAACTTTGTTTATACACACGAGTGACACGGTTGACGTAACTATTTTTTCTTTTATTTTGTCGGTGATTGTATCTGGAGCCTTTTACCTTACGATTGGCCTCGACTATCGCTATGACTATATTTTTTCTGACAAAGGCTTTGTGATGAAGAAACGTCGCAACATGCCTAAGTGGGTGAATACCGCCACGCAAGCCGTTGGCTGGATAGGTGCAGTGGTGTGTGTGGTGATGGTAGCGATGGTTGGCCCGATGGCGTTAGCTGGAGCTGGAGCTTTTATATTAGTCTCCTTTAAAATGCTTAAACGTCAGCCTGATGAACCAACAGAAGTGAGAGTTGGAGAGCGTGAAGATTGGTTGTTTGCCGACTACAACAAAAAGCGCAAAGTGATCCAGTTCTACTTTAAGCAGGATAAGTGTGAATATATCGACACTGCTCACAGAACTATTTTCCGTTCACACAGTAGATCCGATTGCTACGTATTTTTCAAAACTGAAACGGACTTAGAATCGATGGTAAATCAGTTAGCTACGGAATATAAGCTGGATTGTACAGAGGTAGATGACCACAAAAAGCTGTTTGAATCGAAGCCAGAAGCTAGACTGTTTAACATTCCTGTTTGTAATAGAGAATATCAAACCGATGAGGTATTTGATTTAAGGGCTTCGAACGCCCCTCTCCCAGAGCAAGAATACCTTTACAACGGCAAGTGGCAAACCGAATCTGAGATTGAAAAATCTAAATCTGAACTAACAACAGCCAAAGAGTAACCCTTGGCTTATTTACCTTTTTACATCACGCCAGACGAGCTTTCGGCTTATCAAGAAGAACAAGAGCAACAAATTCTAAAGGGGAAAGATCTCACAACCTGGCACAAGCGCGATATTGAAGAGCCTTTTCGATACTTATACCTATCGATTGCTATAGCCGCTGTCAGTCCATTATTTTTCCTTACCTATTTCCTACATGACAACAGCGACATGATCTTAACTTACATTGTATCGGGTCTAACGATAATCATGTCTGGTGTATCTTATCTGACATTTGGTTTGGACAATCGTTATGATTACATCTTGTCCGATCGCGGATTGGTTATAAAAAAGCGACGTGATTTACCGAATTGGGTCAACTCTGCGACTCAAGCCATGGGCTGGATTGGAGCAATAGTTTGTGTCGTGATGGTTGGGGTTGCTGGACCCATGGTTCTTGCCGGAACTGGTGGGTTTATATTGGTTTCATTTGGTATGCTTAAACGACAGCCTGATGAAGCAACAGAAGTGAGAGTAGGCGAACGAGAAGATTGGCTGTTTGCGGACTACAACAAGAAAAGGAAAGTGATCCAATTCTATTTTAAGCAGGACATATGCAGATATCGAGATACTGCTCATAAGACTATCTTTCGCTCACAAGATAGATCAGATTGTTATGTTTTCTTTAAAACTGAAGCAGATTTAGAATCCATGGTCGCGCAACTGTCAAAGGTCTACAAGCTGGATTGTACAGAGGTAGATGACCACAAAAAGCTGTTTGAATCGAAGCCAGAATCAAGGCTCTTTAGTATTCCAGTTTGTAGTAAAGAATATCAAACCGAAGAGGTATTTGATTTAAGGGCGTCAAATGCCCCACTTCCTGAGCGTGAATACCTTTACAACGGCAAGTGGCAAACCGAGTCTGAAATCGAACAATCAAAACCTGAACCAACAGCAGCCAAGGTATAGACATTGGCTTATTCACCTTTTTACATCACCCCAGAAGAATTGGCGGTTTATCAAGAGGCTCAAGAGCAAAGAATCAGCTCGGGTAGCAAAGTTTTACGTTGGAGTGTTGTAAACGTCGAGATGCCTTCTCGATACATCCACCTCTATTTTACTCTCGTAACCTTGTGTGTCTGTATTGCGATATTTTTTGCCTTAGCAAACTTTGAACGATCCGATGACACAATTTTCTTAGCATCTGTTTTGTCATTTTGCTCCATGCTTTTTTATTTTCTGATGAGGTGGGGGATTTTAAAGCGATACCAATATGTTTTTTCAGAAAAAGGGCTTGTTACTAAATCTCGTAGTACTATTCCAAAATGGATGAACAGCGCTAGTCAAGCAACGGGCTGGATTGGGGCTGCAATTTGTATATTAATGGTAACTGTCGCTGGCCCAATGGCTCTCGCAGGCGCAGGCGCTTTTATTTTGGTCTCATTCAAAATGCTTAAACGCCAACCCGAAGAGCGCACAAATATCAGAATTGCAGAGCGTGAAAATTGGCTATTTGCTTACTACAACAAAAAACGCAAGGTTATTACTCTTTATCATAGGTATGACGATTGTGATTACAGAGATGTAGCGAAAACGACCGTTAGTCGATGCCACAATAGAGGTAGGAGCTTTATATTTTTCAGTTCAACCAATGATTTAGAGAGAGTTTTGGAAAAATTGTCTAAAGAGTATCAACTTAAATGTACCGAATTCGAGGATATCAAAGCCTTGTTCAATGCTTATTCACCTGATGAATTGCTCTCGGAACCAGCAAGAAGCCTAGAGTTCCCCGTGGATGATACGTTTGAACTTAGAGCTCAAAACGCACCTATCCCTGAATGGGAATACCTTTACAACGGTAAGTGGCAAACCGAGTCTGAAATCGAACAATCAAAGTCTAAACTAACTACAGCTCTGGAGTAACCCTTGGCATATTCACCATTTTATATCACTCCAGAAGAGTTGGCAGTTTATCAAGAGGCACAAGAGCAAGAAATACTCGCAGGCGATAACGTCAGAACATGGCATAA
>NZ_JAWORT010000029.1:0-48896 GCF_033337975.1 Vibrio sp. Vb2880 | reverse complement strand
TGTTTTACCGTGGTCAACGTGGCCGATAGTACCAACGTTAACGTGCGGTTTCGTACGTTCAAATTTTTCTTTAGACACGATCGTGTTCCTTCCTAGTTATGATTCGTCGTGATCATTATTGATCGACGACGCGCCAGAAATTGTTATTTTATGCGCCAACGTCCGTTAGCGCAATATTTGGACGCCCTGATCTCGCAAAAAGTCGTAAACTTTTTGCAGTTCAATCGTCAATTAGTAACCACGCTCTGCAATAATTTTATCTGCGAAGTTTTTCGGCACTTCAGCGTACTCGTGAAACTCCATAGAGTAAGACGCACGGCCTTGAGTTGCAGAACGTAGATCAGTTGCGTAACCGAACATTTCGGATAGTGGTACTTGAGCACGGATGATCTTAAGACCAGCCACACCTTCGTCCATGCCTTCAATGATACCGCGACGACGGTTTAGGTCACCAACAACGTCACCCATCCAGTCTTCCGGAGTGGTTACTTCGACATTCATCATAGGTTCTAGAATCACAGGTTGTGCTTCTAGTGCACCTTTCTTGAATGCCATCGAGCCAGCGATCTTAAACGCCATCTCGCTTGAGTCTACATCGTGGTAAGAACCATCAAATAGTGTAGCTTTAATATCTAGTACAGGGTAACCCGCTAGAACACCACTATTCATTTGCTCTTCGATACCTTTCGATACCGAACTGATGTATTCCTTAGGAATCACACCGCCCACGATTTCGTCTACGAATACGAAACCTTCACCAGGCTCAGAAGGCTCAAGTTTGACCCAAACATGACCGTATTGACCACGACCACCTGATTGACGAACAAACTTACCTTCAACTTCCGCTTTACCACGAATGGTTTCACGGTAAGCAACCTGAGGTTTACCAACGTTACAATCAACGCTGAATTCACGCTTCATACGATCAACGATAATGTCTAGGTGAAGTTCACCCATACCTGAGATCAGAGTCTGACCTGATTCGTCGTCCGTTTCCACGCGGAATGATGGATCTTCCGCAGCTAGTTTACCTAGCGCGATAGCCATTTTCTCTTGGTCTGCCTTAGAACGAGGCTCTACAGCAATCTGAATAACTGGTTCAGGGAACTCCATGCGTTCTAGAATCACTTTGTGGTTCTGATCACACAGTGTGTCACCTGTTGTTACGTCTTTCAGACCGATAGCAGCTGCAATATCACCAGCGCGAACTTCTTTCACTTCTTCACGCTTATTCGCATGCATCTGAACGATACGACCGAAACGCTCTTTCTTCTCTTTTACTGAGTTGTAAACAGCGTCACCCGAGTTTACAACACCGGAGTAAACACGCATGAAAGTTAGCGTGCCCACGAATGGGTCAGTCGCAATCTTAAACGCTAGCGCTGAGAAAGGTTCGTTGTCGTCAGCATGACGCTCAACTTCATTTTCTCTTTCGTCGACACCTTTAATTGCAGGTACGTCAACAGGCGATGGCAAGAACTCAACTACTGCATCCAGTACCGCTTGAACACCTTTGTTCTTAAACGCACTACCACAAGTAGCCAGTACGATTTCGTTATTTAGTGTGCGAGTACGTAGAGCTTGTTTGAGCTCAGCTTCAGTCAATTCACCTTCTTCAAGGTACTTGTCCATCAGCTCTTCGCTAGCTTCAGCAGCGGATTCAACCATGTGGTTGCGCCACTCTTCAGCAAGTTCAATCATGTCAGCTGGGATGTCTTCGTAAGTAAACGAAGTGCCTTGATCGGCATCATTCCAGTTGATCATTTTCATCTTGATAAGGTCGATGACACCTCTGAACTCATCTTCCGCACCAACGTTCAGCTGGATTGGAACAGGAGTCGCACCAAGACGATTCTTAATTTGGTTCACAACGCGTAGGAAGTCTGCGCCCGCACGGTCCATCTTGTTTACAAATACCAAACGTGGAACGTGGTATTTGTCTGCTTGACGCCATACAGTTTCAGACTGAGGTTCAACACCAGATGAGCCACAGAACACAACCACAGCACCATCAAGTACACGAAGAGAACGCTCTACTTCGATAGTAAAGTCAACGTGTCCAGGGGTATCAATGATGTTTACGCGATGCTCAGGGAACTGTGCTTCCATACCACGCCAGAATGTAGTAGTCGCAGCGGATGTGATAGTGATACCACGCTCCTGCTCCTGCTCCATCCAGTCCATGGTTGCTGCACCATCGTGAACTTCGCCGATTTTGTGAGAAAGGCCAGTGTAGAACAGAATACGCTCAGTTGTGGTTGTTTTTCCTGCATCTACGTGAGCACAGATACCGATATTACGGTATAGCTCAATAGGAGTTTTACGAGCCACGATTGTATCCTCTTACTAAGGTGTACCTTAGAGTATAGAAAAGTGCTGCGAGAGAACCTCGCAGCACAGAAGGTATTACCAACGGTAATGAGCGAACGCTTTGTTTGCGTCTGCCATGCGGTGAACGTCTTCACGTTTCTTAACCGCAGTACCTTTGTTCTCAGACGCGTCTAGCATTTCAGCAGCTAGGCGTTGAGCCATAGATTTTTCACCACGCTTGCGCGCAGCTTCAACCAACCAACGCATAGCAAGTGCGTTACGGCGAACCGGACGTACTTCTACAGGTACTTGGTAAGTTGAACCACCAACACGGCGAGATTTAACCTCTACCGCTGGGCGAACGTTTTCAAGAGCTTCTTCAAAAATAGCTAAGTGGTCTTTACCAGACTTTTCAGCCATAGCATCTAGTGCAGTGTAAACGATTTTCTCTGCAGTAGATTTTTTACCGTCAACCATTAGGATGTTAACGAATTTTGCCAGCAATTCAGATTTGAATTTTGGATCTGGAAGGATCTTACGCTGACCAATGACGCGACGACGTGGCATGGATTTATCTCCGTTGTCTTCTTCAGGTTTTATCCAAAACTTTTCAGTTTTTTCAAAAAATTAAAAATAATTTAGTGTTTGGCCTTACTTAACGGAATCCATTAAGACTTAGGACGCTTCACACCGTACTTAGAACGACCTTGTTTACGGTCATTTACGCCAGCACAGTCTAGTGCGCCGCGAACAGTGTGGTAACGCACACCTGGAAGGTCTTTAACACGACCACCACGGATTAGAACAACTGAGTGCTCTTGAAGGTTGTGACCTTCACCGCCGATGTACGATGTAACTTCGAAGCCGTTTGTCAGACGAACACGACAAACTTTACGAAGTGCTGAGTTAGGTTTTTTAGGTGTAGTAGTGTAAACACGAGTACATACACCACGTTTTTGTGGGCACGCTTCTAGTGCAGGCACGTTGCTTTTAACAACTTGCTTTGCACGTGGCTTACGTACCAACTGGTTAATAGTTGCCATTAACTAGCTCCTGATTTACTTGAAAGTAAGCTTTGTGAAAAATCTATCCCCAACTGCCAATGCAGTTAGGGACGCAAAATTCTATGCAGCAGTGAGAGGTGTGTCAAGAAATATACGGATCTTTTTTGTTCAATTAGAACAATTCATCCGTAAAGCTTTGTCGACAGCAAATCTTGTTCAATCCCAAGTTAGGGATTTATCCTGTTTTGCTGTTAGTTCAACGAAGCCTGAATAATTCACAATCGTCAGCGATGGACTGATACGATTTGCAATACCGCGAGCTTGTGCATCGCTCTCTAACACAAATAGGCTGCGGTTTTTAAGATGGGAAAATGCTTTATGTTGCGAGTTAGCAGCGTACACTGCATCTTCTATAAGTAAGATGTCATCCTGTTCACTGCATAAAGGCATAGCGTCTTCTAGAGCAGAGACTGTTTTTATGATGTGTAACATAACTTCCTCAAAAAGACAGTAGCTTACCAGCGTGTTGTAACTTATCTTTGAGCTGCTCTGAGCTTAACGCTTGGGCTTCAATGACTAAATCCGCTTGCGCCAAACCTCGCTGGGTTAACGACTCTGAACACACAAAGACTTGTTCGATGTCGTATAAATCGAAAAGCTTTAACATCGGCGCGTAATCTTTACTCAAAATATTGTTGGGGTCTTGTCCGAGTAGAAGCTGGTATACCCCGTCACCCATGAAAATGACGCTGATATCTTCACAGTAAGCCGACGCGGCTAACAGTGCATCCACACCTTCACGACCAGCTGCACTGCCATGTGGCGCACTACGAAATAGATAAGTTAACTGACTCAAAACTGTACCACTCTGTCTTGGGTTAACATCGCTTCAGCTAGGCTACCTAAGCCTGCTTGTTCAAAACCATCGGCTAGATTGTTCTGAACCAAACCATGTTGATTCGCTTCTTCTTCACTTACAATCCCGCGACGCAAAGCGGCCGCGACACAAGTTTCTAGGCGAACACCATGCTCTTTAGCCAAAGACTGCCACGCCTTATTGAGATCAAATTCATCGTTAGCTGGCACACTCAAAGCAGTACCATTAGTCACACCATCTTGATAAAAGAAGACGCTCACTAGCTGATGGCCTTGCTCTATCAACGCTTTGGCGAACTGATAAGCACTGCGCGCTGACTGGCTGCCATAAACGGGACCATTCACCACTAACGTGTAAGTCAGTTTACTCACCTTTCATCATCCTCGGTTTTACGTTGACGAATGTACAAGTAAACGGTGTGTTTTGAAATATTAAGGCGATCCGCGACACGGTTGATGGCATCTTTAATATCGAAGATACCTTTGTCGTACAACTCCATCACGATCTGACGATTTTTGGTGTTGTTAGACACGGATTTATCCGCATTGATCTCTTCGATGGTGCGCTCAACAGTTTGGTCCACCAGCTCTTCTACGTCACTAGCAAAGTTGACCGAGGAAGCCGCTTCTTTCGCTTCTTGCGTTGGCATGAAAGACTGAAGAACTTGCGAGAAAGGCGCATCCAAGTTGACGTTGATACACAACAAACCAATCACGCGATTTTCGCCATTACGAATGGCGACAGTAATCGACTTCATCAACACGCCACCTTTTGCACGGGTAAAGTACGAACGTGAGAAGTTGCGCTCCGAGCCTTCGATGTCTTTTAGCATCTTAAGCGCTAAATCAGTGATTGGTGAGCCGACTTGGCGCCCCGTATTTTCACCGTTAGCGATTTTAATTGCAGAGGTATTTAAGTCTTCTAGAGAGTGAAGAACGATTTCACAAAATGGACCTATCAGGCTGGCGATACCATCCACGACCGCCTCATAAGATCTTAAAATGATTTTGTCGTGCTCGGTAAACGGCATCACGTTAACGGATTCCATTTCGAGCAACATCTCCGCGTTTATTGTTTCTGTAGTTGTCATAAGCCTTCGAGCGAAAAATCAACAAATTGGTGTAAGTTTATCAGAAAATTTGAAAAGCAACCTAGCAAACTCACCAACTAGTGACCTAGAACAAAAAAGGCCCGTTAAACGGACCTTTTTCAATAACTTATCGCAGCTTATTGTTATTGCTCTGCGTTATCGTTCTCAATTTTTAGCAGCTCAACTTCAAATACTAGCGTTGAGTTAGCAGGAATGCTTGGTGTGTCTTGGTCACCGTATGCTAGCTCTGGCGGGATAACGAATTTGAATTTAGAACCCACAGGCATTAGCTGAACACCCTCTGTCCAACCTGGGATTACACGGTTAAGTGGGAACGTTGCAGGCTCACCACGATCGTATGAGCTGTCAAACTGAGTACCGTCGATCAGAGTACCTTTGTAGTGTACTTGAACCGTATCAGTGTCTTTTGGCTTCTCACCTTCAGCTGGTGTCATTACTTGGTATAGAAGACCTGTATCTGTCTTCACTACGCCTTCTTGCTTCTCAAACTCAGCACGGAAATCATCGCCAGCTTTTTTCGCTTCAGCTGCTTTCTCAGCCGCTTGTGCTTGCATCTTTTCTGCAACACGCTTGTCTAGAGATTCTAGTGCTGCACGTGTTTCTTCTTCATTCAATTCAGCATTGCCTTTGAAGACGTCTTCGATACCTTTTAGTACCAAATCTTTGTTAAGATTAATGCCGATTTCGCTTGGCTTGTCGATGCTTGTGCTTAGGTAGTTAGCAAATGAAACACCGATTGCGTATGCCGCTTTGTCGTCGTCGGTTTTAAAGTGAACCGCTTTACCGGTTTCTGCTTGAACTTGTTCTGCTTGAGGTGCGGTTTCTGTTTTAGTTTCTTCTTTCTGACAACCTACCGCTAGCATAACTGTTGCAGCAAGTAGCGACACTTTCAAAACTGATTTCATTAAATTCTCCCAATAATGGCTCTGCCATTGGTTGTTGTGCACAAATCTTCTATGAGACTAGTGAAGACAATCGTTATACCAATATACTAGCTATATGTCTTAAGACACAAACCGGATTATTAGATGTGATGCAAAGAATTTTTCATTTATTCCTATATTTAATTGTCATCACCACGTTAAATGGTTGCTTTTTCGCCGAGCGTGAAGTGCAGCGTTGGCCGATAGAACCTCAAGGTGCGACGAGCTTCGCACTTAGCAGAGATGGACGGTTTGCTCTGCTCTATTCTCAACAACATCATTTGATGTTGTGGGACCTAGAGCAAAATGAACAACTAGCCAACCTGGGTGAACTCGATGCCGATGCCAATGTGGTTTCCCATATCCGCATATCTGACAATGGTCGCTACGCAATTACAGCAAGCCAAATGAACTTCGCAGTTTGGGACCTAGGCTGGACGCAATCCGAAGGCCTTTGGTCTATCTCTGATGCGCTCATTCGCGACGTTGATATCACCAGTAATGGTGAACAAGTTCTGCTTGGGTTATCCAACGGTAAAGCAATTTATGTCAACTTAGTCACCGGGCGTCGCATGGAGTTCCTTGCACATCGTGAAAAAGTCAATTCCGTGGCCATTTCTCCTAATGGGCGCTTCGCCCTAACCGGAGGTAATGACTATAAAGCGTATCTGTGGGACACCGAAACCGGACAAGTACTACGAACCTTCGAACATGAACAACGAATTGTTCGCGTGGCCCTGCAAAGAGATGGAAAATTAGCAATGACATCTGATGGCGGAAACCAAGCGATTGTTTGGGATTTAAAAACTGGACAAGAAGTCACACAGTTGAGCAGTTGGTCACGCCAATTAATTTTCTCTACCGCACGATTTTCTGACGACGGGACTCAACTAGTCACAGGAAGCCCTTCTGGCCGTGTGTCAATATGGGATACTCAAACCGGAAAACGAATGAGTGGATTTGAAGTGGAGCCCAAAAAAGACACTCGCCCTCCCCGTGCGGTCGTGTATGATGCAGCCTTTGATTCAAAACAACGCGTAATTACTGCTACTTCAGCAGGTATTGCCCAAGCTTGGCAGTTAGAGAACGGATCATGACAGAAAAAATCATTCAGCAATTGGAAGCACGCATTAATGACTTAGAATGTCAGCTTGCGTTCCAAGAACAGACTATTGAAGATCTGAACGGCGCTTTATCGCAGCAACAACTGCAAATTACCAAGATGCTCGATCAGATGAAATATGTGGTAGGTAAAGTAAAAAATATGGACTCGTCGAATTTAGCCGATCCGTCAGAAGAAACCCCACCACCGCATTATTAAAATGCAGGCTCAAATAGCATAAAGCCCAGAACATGTTCTGGGCTTTGTTGTATTAATTACTTAAGAAGGTACTCAAGAGGAAGCTATTCGTCGGCGTAGATTTTAACGCTCAGCTCGCCTTGCGTATTAATGCCTGCTCGGTACATGCCAGAACTGTTCATCGCAAAGTGCATCTCACCTTTAGCATCAATGGCAATCAAACCGCCCTCTCCGCCCATCTGTTTGAGATCACCTTGGATAATGTGTTCACAAGCCGTATGAATATCTTCTTGTAAGTAACGCATACGTGCTGCAACGTCTTCCGCAACACGTTTACGAATAAAGAACTCGCCGACACCCGTAGTGGAAACTGCCACGACGCCATTTTCGGCCACCGTACCACAACCAATAAGAGCCGAATCTCCGACTCGGTTGTATTTCTTATTCGTCACGCCACCCGTACTGGTGGCAGCGGCTAAGTTGCCTTGTTGATCTAACGCTACCGCACCAACCGTACCGTGCTTACGGTCATCTGGGTAACGAGATTCCGACAAAGCAAACAGTCCTTTCTCACGCATAGACAGCAACTGCTCATAACGGCGATCAGTAAAGAAGTAATCTTGCTCGGTATACTCATGGCCTTGCTCAAAAGCAAACTTCTCTGCGCCCTCACCCACCAACAGCACATGATTGCTGTTTCGCATCACGTCACGAGCGAGCTCAATTGGGTTTCTGATATGACGAACCCCAGCGACCGCGCCTGCTGCAAGGTTTCGCCCATCCATCACAGAAGCGTCCATTTCAACCATTTCGTTGTTGGTCAGCACTGAGCCTTTACCCGCATTAAAGTTAGGAGAGTCTTCCAATACTTTCACTGCCGCTACGACGGCATCTAAGGCTTCACCGCCCGTGTCTAGAATTTGATGTCCCGCTTTTACCGCAGCTTCTAAATCCGCCAAGATGGATTGTTGCAGCTCATCGCTCATCTGTTCACGCAAGATGGTGCCCGCACCACCATGAATGGCAATCGAGAAAGGTTTCGTCATCACTTTGTCCAACTGTTATTCCTTGTATGGTTGGCACTACACCTTAGATAAACAAAAAGCGCAAGTTGAAAACTCAACTTGCGCTTTTCAAAGCTTTGCTAGATAAGATTATCTAGTGAAGGAGCTTATGATTAGTGAGAACCACAGCTACCGCCGCCACAGCAGCCGCCTTCTTCTTCGTGATCGTGGTCATGATCGTGACCACCACAACAGCCACCACCTTGGTGGATGTGACCGTGTTCGATCTCTTCTGCTGTTGCTTCACGTGTAGACATAACTTCTACTTCGAAAGTTAGTGTTTGACCAGCTAACATATGGTTACCGTCAACAACCACTTCGTTGCCGTCAACTTCTGTTACTTCAACAGGGATTGGACCTTGGTCAGTGTCAGCTAGGAAGCGCATGCCAACTTCGATTTGCTCAACGCCTTGGAATACGTCCGCAGGAACGCGCTGTACTAGCGCATCGTTGTGCTCACCGTAAGCTTCTTCAGGAGCTACCGTTACTGAGAACTTGTCGCCAGCCACTTTACCTTCAAGTTCTTTTTCAAGACCTGTGATTAGGTTGTTGTGACCGTGAAGGTAATCTAGAGGTGCTTCCGCTGTTGATTGATCAACAACGACACCGTCTTCCATCATTACTTTGTATGCAAGGCTTGCAACAACGTTCTTTTCAATTTTCATACTAACTCCAGGGAGATTAATTGACTTAACCTGAATGGGGTTAAGTACTGAGATATCTGGGTGTATTATGGGGATCAATTATCGAAGTTCAATTACTCCGGCTTAAAAATTCCGATCATTTCCTGATCTGAGTGTTTATTTTTCTCTACAGATTGTGGTTTGCGCTGCTCTGTAAACTCACACTCGACACACTCAACTAACTCGATGTTATTTTCAATCCACCAGCGCAGGGTATCTTGCTGGCTGCAATTTGGGCAGCTAGCGCCGGCAATAAAACGTTTCTTGATTTTCACGCTATTTCCTTAGCTTGAGTCTTGGCTCAAGTACTACTTCCAATGATTAGGTGACTGATGGTCGCTCTCCATTTCACGACCAAATATTTCTTCTAGCTCTTTGCGTGCCTCTTTCGCCCTTTGAGCTAATTTCTTATCTTCATTGTGTTGAGGCAATAAGTCCTTAAGCATAGCATTATCCAACTTGCGAAAATGTGCTTCTGCCCGCTTTGCTTGATAAGGATGCATACCCAGTTCTACGAGCGCTTGGCGACCGAGATCTAGCGCCCCTAAAAATGTTTCACGAGAGTAATTCTCTACACCATGACTCATTAACTGGTAAGCCTCGACACGGCTTCTTGCTCGGGCTAACAACTTAAGTTTCGGGAAGTGCACGCGACAAATGTCCACGATGGCCATCACCTCATCAGGTGAATCAGTACAAATAATCAATGCTTCCGCTTTATCAGCGCCAGCAGCCCTCAATAGGTCAATTTGTGTAGCATCGCCATAAAACACTTTGTAACCATACTTACGTAATAGGTGGATTTGGCTGGCATCACTTTCTAATACTGTCACTTTGATTTTATTGGCATACATTAAACGTCCGACGATCTGGCCGAAACGTCCAAAGCCTGCAATGATAACGCGTGGTCGGCGATCCACGACTTTCGTGGTCATGCCCTCTTCTTCTTGATTCAGGGTATGAGCAAACCACTTCTTTTGTCCCATCAGCAAAAGAGGAGTCGTCACCATGGATAGACTGACCACCACCAACAGAAACGCCACTTGCTCTTTGGACAAAATGCCCTCTTGGCTCGCCGCGGTAAATATGACAAAGGCAAACTCACCGCCTTGGCTCAAAATTGCAGCCATACGGCTTCTCGCTTTGGCTCCGACACGGGCAGCTCTCGCCAATGCATACAAAACCAAACCCTTAACCACGACCAAAGCCACCACCGCACCGAGAATCTCTAAAGGGTGTAATGCCAATAACCCCAAGTTTACCGCCATGCCCACCGCAATAAAGAATAACCCCAACAACAGACCTTTAAATGGCTCGATAGCGATTTCCAGCTCATGGCGATACTCACTCTCTGCCAGCAAAACGCCTGCTAAAAAAGTCCCCAATGCCATCGAAAGGCCGAGCTTTTGCATCACGACCGAAATGCCAAGCACGACTAAAAGTGCAGCAACGGTAAAGAGCTCACGAACGCCGCTCATCACGACAAAACGAAATAGCGGACGTAGTAAAAAGTGACCTCCAATCAACAGTGCTACCACACTGCCTAAAATAGTGAAGACATCCAACCAACTTCCACCACTATGCCCGCCTGCTAGCAAGGGCAACATCGCCAGCATCGGGATCACTGCAATATCTTGAAAGAGCAGCACCGCAAAACCAGATTGCCCCGTTTCGGTACCATTAAGCCCTTGCTCTTCAATGACTTTAAGCGCAATCGCCGTCGAGGACAGCGCCAACCCCATCCCGATCACCAAACTCACTTGCATGCTTACGCCAAACATACTGACGACACTACCAATCACGGCGGTCGTGACCACAACCTGCGCACCGCCTAAACCTAAAATCGGCCCTCGCATCTGCCACAATTTTTTAGGGTTTAATTCCAGCCCTATCAAAAACAGTAACAACACAACCCCAAGCTCGGCAAAATGCAAAATGGCATCAACGTCGCTAATTAAGCCAAGCCCCCATGGGCCAATCAACACACCAGCGAGTAAATAACCTAAAACCGAGCCAAGCCCAAGGCGCTGAGCAATCGGCACCGCAATAACCGCAGCCGAAAGAAAGACCACACTGCTTTGAAGAAACTCACTGGTGATCGCCATACTGACCTCCTCGCTCTGCCGCTTGCCAGTTTTCAAGTGGGTTACTCAGCCATCCACGGTATAACTCGGCATGTTCGTAGCGTTCAATATCCGAAACATTTCTTGACCAATACAACACCAGAGGTTCAATCCAGTGCATTTGGCATAGGGCTGCCGTCAGTTCAAACGGTTGCAAGATTTGCTCAAGTGGGTATTTGTTGTACCCCTTCGCGCTGAAGGCTTCTTCTTTACCACCTGTTGTAATGACACTGCGCCAGTATTTTCCTTCTAGCGCCGCACCTCCGCCAAACGCAAAGCCTTTACCTAACACTCGGTCTAGCCACTCTTTTAATAGGGCTGGACATGAATACATATAAAGTGGGTGGTGAAATACAATCACATCGTGAGCGAGCAACAACTCATGTTCGTAATTCACATCAATAAAGAAATCGGGGTAAACACCGTAAAGATCGTGCACAGTGACGTGATCAAGCGACTGAGCTTTTTTTATCATCACTTGATTGGCAATCGAGTTATGTGGCTCTGGATGAGCATAAATGACCAGAACTTTTGGGAGAATAGACGGTGCAACAGCCAAATGGTCGTCCTTGTGGTTATTTTTATCCGTTATCAAATTGTTATACTTTTTTGTACAGCATAATGCAATTAAAGCGAATCAATCGACTTTTCCGGCCAATACCCCTACTATTCACCGCTAGATATATACCCAAGTGGCTTTAAAAACGATTGAAACCACTTCGCTATGTAACCAAGCAACGCGCACTGCGCAAAGTGAATGAAAACTTTATGATTACCTTCTCTGATATTCAGTTACTGCGTGGCGGTAAACCTCTTTTAGACCAAGCTTCTGCGACTATTCACCCTGGCGATAAAGTCGGTCTTGTGGGCAAAAACGGCTGCGGTAAATCAACGCTGTTTGCCCTACTGAAAGATGAACTGTCAATTGATGCTGGCTCATTTAGCCAACCTCAACACTGGGAGTTGGCCTGGGTCGCACAGGAAACGCCTGCGCTAGAGCGCACTGCACTGGAATACGTCATTGATGGTGATCGCGAGTACCGCGCTCTCGAAAAGCAGTTAGCTGAAGCAGAAACACAAGACAACGGAACCCTAGTTGCCGAGATACACGGTAAAATTGAAACCATTGGTGGTTACAGCATTCGCGCTCGCGCGGCAGAACTGCTCGATGGTTTAGGGTTCAGCCAAGAGCAAATGAGTTGGAGTTTGACCCAATTCTCGGGTGGTTGGCGTATGCGTCTTAACTTGGCTCAAGCGCTATTGTGTCGTTCTGATCTACTGCTACTCGACGAACCAACCAACCACTTGGATTTGGACGCGGTAATGTGGTTAGAGCGTTGGCTACAAAACTACCCTGGCACGCTGATTCTGATCTCGCACGACCGAGACTTCCTTGATCCAATTGTTGGTCGCATCATTCACATCGAGAATCAGCAGCTGAACGAATACACGGGTAACTACTCGTCATTCGAAAACCAACGCGCACAAAAGATGGTGTTGCAACAAGCGATGTTTGAAAAGCAACAGAAGCAGATGTCGCACATGCAAAGCTACATCGACCGCTTCCGTTACAAAGCATCAAAAGCACGCCAAGCCCAAAGCCGTATCAAAGCTTTGGAGCGCATGGAAAAAGTACTGCCAGCTCAATTCGATAACCCATTTAGCTTTCAATTCCGTGAGCCAGCTGCGCTGCCAAACCCAATCATGATGATGGATGAAGTATCTGCAGGTTACGGTGACAACCTCATCTTAGAGAAGATCCGCTTGAACTTGGTTCCTGGCAGTCGTATTGGTCTACTCGGCCGTAATGGTGCGGGTAAATCGACATTAATCAAGCTGCTCTCTGGTGAACTTAACGCGCAAGGTGGTGACCTAACTTACTCACAAGGCGTGAAAATTGGTTACTTCGCTCAGCACCAGTTAGAAACGCTTCACCCTGAAGAAACGCCGCTGCAACACATGATGCAAATCGCACCCGATCAAACCGAACAGCAGCTACGTGATTACCTAGGTAGCTTTGGCTTCCAAGGTGACAAAGCACTAGAAAAAGTTGCGCCGTTTTCTGGTGGCGAAAAAGCCCGTTTGGTATTGGCTTTAATTGTGTGGCAAAAGCCAAACCTGTTGCTACTTGATGAACCGACCAACCACTTAGACTTGGACATGCGCCAAGCACTTACGATGGCACTGCAAACATTCGAAGGTGCGATGGTGATTGTTTCGCACGACCGCTATTTACTGCGCGCTACGACCGATGACTTGTATTTAGTGCATGATCGACAAGTTGCTCCGTTCGACGGTGATTTAAATGACTATTATAAATGGTTAACCGAACAACAAAGAGCGGAACGCAAAGAAGCGCAGGCTGCGCAGCCAAGCAAAGATACGGCCAACAGCGCAGCTGCGAAGAAAGAGCAAAAACGTCGCGATGCAGAGTTTCGAAAACAGACAGCGCCAATTCGCAAAACGCTGACACAACTAGAAAATAAAATGGATAAGTTAGGTGCTGCACTGGCCGAAGCTGAAGAACAATTGGCGGACAACTCACTGTATGCGGCCGAAAATAAAGCTAAACTTAACCAAGTGCTGGCACTTCAAGCTTCCAGTAAAGCTGAGCTCGAAGAAATTGAAATGGAATGGATGTCTGCTCAAGAAACGTTGGAGCAGATGGAGCTAGAGTTTAATCAATGAGTAATCAACACGCTGAATACACACTCACCCTAGAACACCTTTGGCAGTTTAGTCTGCAATTTTATGGTGTGCGAGAAGTGAAAGAGGCGTGTTTATCATTACAGAACAACTACCACGGTAACGTGAACCTACTCCTGCTGCTCAGATGGCTCGATGAGCAGCAACTCATTTTTCAAGAAAAAGACTGGCCCTTGGTGCAAGACTGTCTAGGTAGGAGCGAAACTTTACTTCACTCCTTTCGCGACCTTCGTCGCCACCTTAAGTCTCAAGTCAATGACGCTTTGTATCGTGAGACCTTGCAGTTTGAGCTGCAACTAGAAAAGCAGCAACAAGCGGATTTGGTGGACTGCATTAACTCACTTGCACTACTCAAAAATGATGGTGACCCATTGACGTTGAGATACTGTCGTCAACTCGGTGGGGAGCATTTGCAGCAAGCCTTTGCTATGCCGGTGCCAAACATTCAACCACCAAAACGCCCATAAATCTGTAGAATACCTATAATCTTTATAAAGGATTATATTAATAAGTTCTTCAACGGACACCGAAGGACCGCATAAGAGCAGTTAGGTATGACACAATTTTTCGCAGCCGCCGGGATCAAAAACCCGCATCTCCAAACGCTTTTGCCGCGTTTTATTCGCAAAAAAGCGTTGTTTACGCCGATTTGGCAAACCCTCGATACATCCGATGGCGACTTTCTCGATCTCGCGTGGAGCGAGGACCCAACCCAAGAGCCTGCACAAAAAAAGCCGATTTTTGTTTTATTTCATGGGTTAGAGGGGTGCTTCTATAGCCCTTATGCCAATGGGTTAATGAATGCATTTGCTCAATCTGGATGGCTGTCGGTGATGATGCATTTTCGTGGCTGCAGCGGTAAACCAAACAAAAAAGCACGAGCTTACCACTCGGGTGAAGTGACGGATGCTCGTTACTTCCTAGAGCACCTTGAACAACGTTTTCCTGATAATCCCAAAGTTGCAGTTGGTATTTCTCTTGGCGGTAACATGTTGGCGAATTATTTAGCCCAATATAAAGACCACCCTATTTTGAATGCAGCGACTATTATCTCGGCGCCTTTAGACCTAGCTGCGTGTGCAAACCGTATTGAACAAGGCTTTTCGAAAGTGTATCGCCGTTACCTGCTTTCTTCACTGAAACGTAACGCGTTACAAAAGCATCATCTATTGCATGGCGAGCTCGCTTTGTCCTACAACTCAATAAAACGTGTCACACGATTGTATGAATTCGATGATTTGATCACCGCACCATTGCACGGCTTTAAAGACGCACAAGATTATTACGACCAATGCTCTGGCTTAAGTAAACTACAGCAAATCACGCTACCCACACTGATCATCCATGCCAAAGACGATCCGTTCATGACCGACGATGTGATCCCGAAATTTGTTCTGCCAGATAACATTGATTACCGTCTCTTTGAGCACGGTGGCCATGTTGGCTTCCTGACAGGAACGGCGTTAAAACCTAAGTTTTGGTTGGAGGAAGCTCTGCCCGCGTATTACGAAAGTATCGCCGCAGATTACCTTTCTGCTGTATCCAAGCAACGAACGCAGTAAACTAGCCGCTCATCATAAAAGTTAGAGGTATTTATGATCATTCCATGGCAAGACATTGCGCCGGAAACATTGGAAAACTTAATTCGTGAATTCGTCTTACGCGAAGGAACGGATTACGGAACCGTCGAGGTTTCTTTGCAAGACAAAATTGATCAAGTTAAAGCTCAATTAGAAAAAGGTGAAGCGGTTATCGTGTTCTCTGAGCTACACGAAACCGTCGATATTCAGCATAAAACAAAATTTTAGACCCTTCACATTTTACCGTATCCCACTCGATGACAAGGTATTGTTACGTGCTATAGTGGGATATCGACCGTGCAGTAGTAACTCTACTGCACATTACAGGTAAGTAATTTTCGACAAGGTTTGTCATGTCAGCTAAACACCCAATTATTGCGGTTACTGGTTCGTCCGGTGCCGGCACGACCACTACATCTGAAGCCTTCCGTAAAATGTTCAATATGATGAACGTTAAACCCGCATGGGTTGAAGGCGATAGCTTCCATCGCTTTACTCGCCCAGAAATGGACATCGAAATTCGCAAAGCCCGCGAGCAAGGTCGACACATTAGCTACTTTGGCCCACAAGCTAATGACTTCCCGGGATTAGAAGAGTTTTTCCGTAAGTTCGGGCATGACGGCACTGGCAGCGTGCGCCGTTATCTGCACACGTTTGACGAAGCGGTTCCCTACAATCAAATGCCAGGCACGTTTACACCGTGGCAAGACTTACCCGAAAACAGCGACGTTCTGTTTTATGAAGGGTTACATGGTGGCGTGGTCGATGGCGATGTTAATGTTGCTCAACATGTGGATTTCTTAATCGGCATGGTGCCGATTGTGAACTTAGAGTGGATACAAAAATTCGTACGTGACACTCGCGATCGCGGCCATTCGCGTGAAGCGGTAATGGACTCAATCGTGCGATCCATGGACGATTACCTCAACTATATCACTCCGCAGTTTTCTCGTACTCACATCAACTTCCAGCGTGTACCGACCGTTGATACTTCCAACCCACTTAATGCAAAAGGCATCCCTAGTTTGGATGAGAGTTTTGTGGTGATTCGCCTACGCGGTATCAAGAATGTCGACTTCCCATATCTGCTGGCCATGATTGATGGCTCATTCATGTCACGCCACAACACGATTGTCGTACCCGGCGGTAAGATGAGCTTTGCAATGGAGCTCATAGTTCGGCCTATCCTACAACAGCTCATCGAAACAGGGAAAATTGGCTAAAAACCTGCCTGCGAAGATGTTTACTTTTCATACCGTGATCATGTGCACAGTTTTGCTTACAAAATCTCAATCATGGCACGATTAAAATCAAGAAATCGTTTTCGAAAAAGGATACTATTTCTTACCGAAACACAAGAGAGCTTGCAGCATATAAAAAGTGCTCTTATTCTAGTAGGCCTAATTCAGGCTTAGCTAAAATATGGATAGCGCAAGCGTACCCTGCAGAGGAAGTGAGATATTATGGTTCTAGGTAAACCTCAAACCGACCCAACATTAGAGTGGTTTCTTTCACACTGTCATATTCATAAGTACCCTTCAAAGAGCACGCTAATTCACGCGGGCGAAAAGGCAGAAACTTTGTACTACATCGTTAAAGGTTCTGTTGCGGTTCTTATCAAAGACGAAGAAGGTAAGGAGATGATCCTTTCTTACCTAAACCAAGGAGACTTTATTGGTGAACTTGGTCTATTCGAGGAAGACCAAGAGCGCACAGCTTGGGTTCGTGCTAAATCTCCTTGTGAAGTTGCTGAAATTTCTTTCAAGAAGTTCCGTCAGCTTATCCAAGTAAACCCAGACATCCTAATGCGTCTTTCTGCGCAGATGGCTCGTCGTCTTCAAGTAACTAGCCAAAAAGTGGGTGACCTGGCGTTCCTAGACGTAACTGGTCGTATCGCTCAGACGCTTCTGAACCTTGCAAAACAACCAGACGCAATGACTCACCCAGACGGCATGCAAATCAAGATCACTCGTCAAGAAATCGGTCAAATTGTTGGCTGTTCTCGTGAGACAGTAGGTCGTATCTTGAAGATGCTAGAAGAGCAGAACCTAATCTCTGCTCACGGTAAAACCATCGTGGTTTACGGTACTCGTTAATCTCGAACTAGAGTGACACGAACAAAATTATAAAAGCCACCAATGGCAACATTGGTGGCTTTTTATTTGCTCATGACCAAATGAGATAGGGTGCAGCGAACACTAATGAGTAAGCTTAACAGGTTAACCCTAAAACTTAGCCATTCGTACTTTCAAAGATTTTGTCAGCTGAAGCGGCCACGAAACCTGGGTACAAATCACCATTTTCCATCGGATAGCGCTTAGCAAATTCATAAAACCCGCCAGGGATAATTTCAGTGCCTTCGCTAAAACGAACCGCTACTTTATCTGCCATGGTCGATGACTGCTCTAGCAACACCTCAGGAGTGCCCTTCACTTCACCACCATTTTCATTAATGGTAAACCCAGCGGTACGCAGATGATCGTTTACCTGCTTCACTTCTTCATATTCATTGAGCTGGTTAACGCTCACCGTGAAGTGGTTTGCTCCGTAACCATGCGCCGCAAGCCAAGATGCGTACTCACTTTCTTTAGCCAACGTTTGGTAATCAGCAAAGCTTAAATCCCACAAGCGTCCACCATGTAAGAATGCGCTATCGTTCAGCTTGTCAGCATCGACTTGTGCCACCAAATTTTTCACAATCTCTTGTAGCTCAGACGAGCACTCTTCAACTTTTAGCTCACTAATAAATACTTTAGGTTGCTTCGGATCTGGGTGCTCATAGTGCTTAGCAACCAGCTTTTTGCTTTCGAAAACGTAATCACCACACGCCTTGTAACCAATAGCTACAAATGGCTTAGCTAGAGTTTCAATACCAAGAGGCGCGATATTGAAGGTACGTAAAGCTATATGATCATTAATCAGAGGCTCATCTTCTTGAAGCAGCTGATGCACTTTAGCAGCCGAAGGGCAAAGACGTTGAATGTAATCTTGCCATAGCGATTCAAATAACACATCGGGCGTCATAACGACTCCTTGTTACGAGATGTAGAGTTTAAAGGTAAGCGGAAGTTGGCTGCTCGTTCACAACAAAAGTTGTCCAGAATAATGAACGAGCAACCATCAACCTGTGACGGTAAATGCCAGTCAGTCAACACGCTTTTCCGAGTCTTTGCTCACTTTTCGTGTTCTGCCAACGATCACTACAACCCATACCTAAATGATGCGCCGGCAAGGTGAGCCGCAATGCATAGTTGCGACTCTATTATTAAAACTTATAGCGCTACACCTGGACTCAATGTTGCAGGCAAGACAG
Source organism: Vibrio sp. Vb2880 (assembly GCF_033337975.1). Taxonomy (NCBI): domain Bacteria; kingdom Pseudomonadati; phylum Pseudomonadota; class Gammaproteobacteria; order Vibrionales; family Vibrionaceae; genus Vibrio; species Vibrio sp. Vb2880. Next base: position 29,902 of record NZ_JAWORT010000029.1, on the reverse strand, counting down.
TTTCTTGACCTTCCATTGATGCCATTGGGTACGCACAGTAATCTGCTGCGTAGTAAGCGCTTGGGCGCAAGTTACCCGACGCCCCCGGACCACCAAATGGCGCATCACCGCTTGCACCAGTAAGCTGGCGGTTACGGTTCACGATTCCTGCACGAATGTGGTCAACGAAGTATTCCCATTCTTGGTCGTCGGTTGAAACCAAACCAGCAGATAAGCCAAAGCGCGTATCGTTTGCTAGCGCCACGGCTTTGTCTAATCCTTCGTAGCGCACCACTTGCAGAAGTGGGCCGAAGTATTCTTCATCTGGTAACTCAGCAATGTTCGTTACATCAATGATGCCAGGAGAAACAAACGCCGCCTCTCCTGCTTTCGCTTCAATCAAGCTTTCACCGCCAAGAGACTGTAGATTAGCTTGTGCATCAAGAATAAACTTGGCTGCCGCGACCGAAATTTGCGGTCCCATAAATGGCGCAGGTTCTGCAAATGGTTGGTCTACGCGAATATTGCGTGTCGCTTCAACGAGCTTGGTGATAAGCGCATCGCCTTTTTCACCCAATGGCACATACAAACGACGAGCACACGTACAACGCTGCCCAGCACTGATAAACGCTGACTGGATGATGGTATAAACCGTGGCATCCAAATCACCATATTTATCAGAGATCACCATCGGGTTATTACCACCCATTTCTAGTGCGAGCATCTTGCCCGGTTGCCCCGCAAATTGACGGTGTAATACATGCCCCGTATTCGCGCTACCCGTAAACAGTACGCCATCAATGCCTTTTGCGTCAGCGAGGGCGATACCAGTTTCTTTCGCGCCTTGAACAAGGTTAATCACGCCTTTCGGCAGACCCGCTTCTTCCCATAGCTTCATTGCCAATTCACCCGTCCATGGCGTTTGCTCAGACGGTTTGAAGACTACCGTGTTACCAGCCAGTAGCGCAGGCACAATGTGACCATTTGGTAGGTGGCCTGGGAAGTTGTAAGGACCAAACACCGCCATCACGCCCAATGGGCGGTGGCGCAATACGATTTGGTTGCCTGCTGCTTCACGGCTCGCCTCACCAGTGCGGTCATGATAAGCGCGAATCGAAATGGCAATTTTACCTGCCATTGCCGCTGCTTCAGTGCGCGTTTCCCAAATTGGCTTACCGGTTTCTTTGGCAATGACTTCGGCGATTTTTTCGCTGTTCTCTTTTACTTTCTCCGCAAAAGCCAACACGATTGCCTCACGCTCTGAAAATGGGCGCTTTTTCCAGTAAATAAACGCTTCACGCGCTGCAGATACCGCTTGGTTCACCTGCTCTGCCGTTGCACCTTTGCCTTGCCAGATCACTTCTTGGTTGTACGGCGACAGAGACGTAAATGCTTCACCCTGACCTTGTACCCATTCACCTGCAATCCAATGTGTCATTGTTTCTATCCTTAAATTCTGTCGTCTGTTACTGCGGAAGAAGGCGAACGAAATCCCCTTCTTCAACCGAAAGTGCATCCGCAACGTCTGGTGCAATCATCACGCTTTGTGTTTCTGCGTCATACGCCGCTTTAGTGACTGTCGCACGGAAGTTCTCGAAAGATGAATTACACATCAAGAAGTCTTGTGTGCTGGAATGTCCAGAGATTTTGACTTGCGCGCGGAATGAATGACGTACCGACTCAATATTACGCAGATCACACTCAACCGTTGGGCCACCATCGAAGATGTCGACGTAGCCTCGGTTGGTAAAACCTTCACGCTCAAGCAGCTTCAGCGCTGGACGCGTGTTGTCATGTACTTGACCAATCACGGCTTGCGCTTCTGGGCTGAGCAGATTGATGTAAATAGGCAGTTTCGGCATCAAGTCGGCGATAAAGCCTTTCTTGCCGATACCTGTCAGGTAATCTGCAAGAGTGAAATCGATAGAGAAGAAATGCTCTTGAAGCCATTGCCAGAATGGTGAATTACCCTCGTCGTCTGAAACGCCACGCATCTCCGCAAAGATCGTTTCAGAGAAGCGCTCTGGGTGCTCTGCCATCATTAGGAAACGACACTTCGACATTAGACGACCATTCAGACCTTGGCGGAATTTCTCACGCAAGAACAAGGTACAAATTTCGCTGTTACCCGTGTAGTTATTACCAAACGTCAGCAGTTTAACGACGTTGTTAACGCCAAGCTTTGGCGACGAGTGCACAACTTTACTAATGTGATATGAGTAAAATGGGACATCCCAGCCGATAGATGCTTCGATTCCGGTGGTACCCGCAACCTCACCCGTTTCAGAGTCAAAGCCAACCATCAGGTAGCCTTCATCACCTGGTTCTGCCACATCTGGCTTACCAAAGCTGTACTCTGAATGTTTGATTCGATTGGTTAACAGTTCTTCGTTAACCGGTAGAGATGTAAATCCGTGACCAGACTCCACCGCACAAGTGTGCAGTGCGTCGTAATCCGACATCGCGATAGGGCGAACTACTAGCATCAATACTCCCTCCAGATGCAAGAAGATCCTAACTATATTGTAGGAACAATTCCCCCATCAGAGATCCTTGACGGGGGTGTCTGCGTTGACGTTTAAACTGATATCGCGCTTAAACTAAAGTCGCGATCGCTTTATCCAGTTTCGCCAAGCCTTCTTCAATTTCTTGTTGTGTGATAACGAGTGATGGTGTGAAACGTACGACATTGGCACCCGCAACCAATACCATGAGACCTTGTTTACCTGCAGCAACCAGCACGTCACGCGCACGGCCTTGCCATTCTTCATTTAGTGCAGCGCCAAGTAATAGGCCTTGACCGCGCACTTCTGAGAAGATGTTGTACTTCGCGTTGATCTTCTCTAGACCTTCACGGAACATTGCTTCGCGTTCTAGCACACCAGCCAACACCTCTGGCTTAGTAACTTCATTTACAACCGCTTCTGCAACCGCACACGCTAGTGGGTTACCGCCATATGTAGAACCGTGAGTGCCCACTTTCATGTGCTCTGCCAATTTTGCTGTCGTTAGCATTGCACCGATTGGGAAACCGCCACCAAGTGATTTCGCAGTACTTAGAATATCTGGCGTGATACCTAAACCTTGGTAAGCGTAGAAGTTACCTGTACGCCCATTACCAGTTTGCACTTCATCGAAGATCAGTAAGGCGTTGTGTTTGTCACACAGCTCGCGAACCGCTTGAGCGAACTCAGGCGTTGGTGGCACGATGCCGCCTTCACCTTGTAGTGGCTCCATCATGACCGCACAAGTACGATCAGACATGTGTGCTTGTAAAGCTTCGATATCGTTGTAAGGAAGGTGTGTCACGTCGCCTGGCTTAGGACCGAAGCCGTCAGAGTATGCCGCTTGGCCACCAACCGTTACGGTAAAGAATGTACGACCGTGGAAACCTTGTTTGAATGCAATGATTTCAGATTTCTCAGTGCCATGAACGTCTGCTGCATAACGACGTGCCAGCTTCAAAGCGGCTTCGTTTGCTTCTGCGCCAGAGTTAGCAAAGAACACACGCTCAGCAAAACTCACTTCTGTTAGCTTTTTCGCCAGACGAAGGGCTGGTTCGTTCGTCATAACGTTACTTAAGTGCCAAAGCTTGTTAGCTTGCTCTGTTAGTGCGTTTACCATTACTGGATGACAATGGCCAAGACAGCTCACTGCAATACCACCAGCAAAGTCGATGTATTCATTACCTTCCTGATCCCAAACACGTGAACCTTCACCTTTAACAGGGATCATTTCCATCGGGTTATAGCAAGGTACCATTACCTCATCGAATAAACCGCGCTCTACTTTAATTTCCGTTGTCATTGCACATTCCTTCTTGATACCGCATGCGTAGCAGATAAGCGAATTTAACCGGCTCTCTTTGCCAGCAAATAATGTTTTGCATTTAAGCTATTGCGGCATTGTATTTACATTTAATTAACCATTTCAATAGTGATTTATTCTTTTCGTTCTCGAAAGCAACTTCCATTAATCACTGCTTATGACTATTTATGCATCAAGAAAGTAAAATAGAGAAGTGATTTTTTATAAATGTTATGTAATACAGGGGATAGAAGGTTTAAAAAGACATGAATAGACAAAGAGACTCGAGAGAATCGCATAGTTTTGCAATCCGCTCACCTCAGCAAAAAGATGAATGATTTGTTAAGAAAAGTGATCGCGATCAGATCGCTTTGCGTGCTAAAAAGTTCGCAAGCAACTCGTGACCTTGCTCAGTTTTGATTGATTCTGGGTGGAACTGCACCGCATCAATTGGCAAGGCTTTATGTTGGTAACCCATTATTTCATCCATGCTTCCGTCCGGCAGTTCTGTCCATGCAGTCAGTTCAAACACGTCGGGTAAAGTACCGTTTTTCACCACAAGAGAGTGATAACGGGTTACCGTGAGTGGGTTATTCAGATTTTTAAACACACTACGACCGTTATGACGAATCGGTGAGGTCTTACCGTGCATCACTTGTCGTGCACGTACCACTTCACCCCCAAACACTTGCGCTATCGCTTGATGGCCAAGGCAAACACCCAATATTGGAAGCTTACCAGCGAAGTGTTCTATCGCTTTCAGTGAAATACCTGCTTCGTTCGGCGTACATGGCCCTGGCGAGATCACCAAATGAGTTGGGTTGAGCGCCTCAATGCCTTGGATATCGATTTCATCGTTACGCACCACCTTTACGTCTGCACCAAGCTCGCAGAAGTATTGGTAAAGGTTGTAGGTAAAAGAGTCGTAGTTATCGATGATCAACAACATAAAGGGTCGGTTGCTCCAATCCGTTTTGGCAATGCTTACGTAGTGAATCGCCACGTTCGTGACAATCAAGGGCGGTATTTTGCTATACCAAGCAAGAAAGGCAAGTTTTTGCTGAATAAAAAGGCCAGCATAGGCTGGCCTTTGGTCTTTACAGCTATTTAGGAAAGGTTTATCAGGAAATAAATTCGCTTAGCGGCGACGGCGGAATAAGCCGAGACCTAGCAGCGCAAATAGCGCGCCAAAACCAAACGAACCACCATCTGAATCCTTCGACCCTTCTGTTCCAGTTTCAGTTTGCGTCATTGAAACATCACGAACAGAGCTAAACTTCACGATATTACCTGTCGAGTCAGTCACTTTCTCTTCTAACTGATAATTACCTTGCTCTGGCGTTTGTTCAAACTCAATATTCACGCTACGCGCATCAATATCAGCTTGAACTAAGGTTTGGCTAGCCGAGTAAGCTTTCGTATCGCTGCTTGCCGCAGCCGCTTGTGTGGATGGCGTTAAGTTCACCGTAACAATATCACCTACAACCGCCGTTGGTGGTAAACGGACATCGACGGCTAAGTTGTCACCTGCTTTCGGTAAATCGATGTCATCATCTGGTAAATCAATCGCGATGATCACTGGATCGTGATCAGAGGCAGAGAACGCATCTTTGTACTTCGGCATATCACCAGTGTACTTGCTGCTGTATTCGAACAAGTTACTCTCTAGTGAGTTGATGTGCCAATCTTCAATTGCTACCACTTTTTGCGCTAGGCTACTGCTTGCCAATGCGTGGTCCAAATTACCCAGCTCGCCCGAATAGGTGTAAGAAAACGTATCAGTGCCGTGCAGCAACGTGTTTAAATTGTGCAGACCGTAACCTTTTTCAATTTTGGTCTTCTCTACTTGAAGTTCACCATCACCAATGGTTGTGTAAGCAGCAGTATAAATGTCACGGCCGTATTTCTCTTTCGAGTAATCAGTCAGTGTCAGAAGTGGGTCTTCCATGCCATAAGCATTGAGGTCGCCCATGAGCAATACATCGCCTTTCACCTCTTTCAACGCTTCACCCACTGCGTGCGCAGCAGAAACGCGGAAGTTGTTACAGTTGCCTTGCAGATCCGCTGGCTCAGAATCTTCTACACCGGCAATCCACTCTTCAATACACTCAGAGCCTTTCGACTTAAAGTGGTTTACGACAATAGACAAATCTTCACCCGTCTCTTTCACCGTAAAGGTCTGAAGTAGACTGTGGCGTTGGTACTTATCGTAAGCAGGGTTACTTTCTGTGCCCTCTTTACGAGTAATTGTGTTTTCTGCAATGTGCTGCTCTGGCGTGATGATCACTTTTGCAGCGTCTTTTGGCGTTACTGCGTTAGCACGATATAAAATCGCCACCATGATCGCATCACTGCCAAAGTATTCGTCTTGGTATTTGTCTTGCTCTTCGATTTCGACATACGTGTAATGATCTTCAGCGTCATCAATCTCAGCATTTAGGGCATCAACTAAGTTTTGGATAGCACTGCCATTACCAAAGCCGTTGTTTTCCACTTCCATCAAACCAATAACGTCTGCGTCCATCTTGTTCATCGCCGCAACGATTTTCGCTTGCTGGATCAGGAATTCGTCTAGATTAGTCGCACCGCGGTTTTGTCCGGTTGGGTTTTCATGACCACTGTCAGCCACGGAGTTGAAGTAGTTCAGTACGTTGAAGCTTGCAATACGCAAATCTGAGTCCGCAATCGCTGGGGCATCTTTACGAGCCACATCGAAGCCTTCACCTGAAGTCACAAAGTTGGTGTTATTGACTTCATTCGTCGCAATCAGGCGGTATTCGTTGTAGCTGTAAGCCACGACACCCTGTAGACCTTCTACTCGAGAACCAAGGCGAATGTGCTGCTCTGAAGAGCCATCTTGATCTGCATCTTTAGCAAAATCTGGGTAGTATGGGATTTGGCCGTTTGGTGCTTTGCCATCTGATTCTAGGTATACGCGGTTCGCTGCGTTGTCTTTTGCTAGCTCAACGGCTGCATCGCTCTCTGCCGCGTGTAATTGAGTCGGCTTTAACAATGGCGCTTCATGAGAGAGCATCATATTGTTACGACGTGAATCGTAGTCGTAAGAGAAGTTTCGAGTTACAAACAAGTCACTTGCCGAGGTCAACTCAACTTGCATGCCTTCATGACGCTCTAGCGCATCACGTAGTGTCTCACCTTCTTTGATAACAAGATCGGTAACTCGAGGGGTTTCAGAAGTGCCTGTTTTCACATAGCTGTTAGCATCAGAAGCAAGCTGAGTATTGCTGTAATACTCTTGAACTTTACCTTTCACACAAACAACGTCACCAGCTTTCAGCGCCGTGTCTGCCGCGTCAGTATGAATGAACAAGCCTTCTGAGGTCTTGTCGTTGTTGTCACTTTCTAGTGCTTGTAGGTAGAAACCTTTGGTTAAGCCTGTAGTAACAGCAGTCACGACACCCGTTACGAAATGATCTTCGTCAGTAATGTATGGGTAACCATCAATGAATGGAGACGTATCGCCTTCACCTTGAATATCTTGGATGGTAGTGAAGTTAGGTTGCTGACCGTCGACTTCACAAGCGAATGGTGCTGGTGGCTCAGTCGCATTTAGCTCACCAAGGCCGTCAATGTTGTCTTTCTCAAATGCCGTCCACTGAGATGCCTCATAAGTAGCAGAAGGGGTTAGTGCATCACTGTTACGAACTAATGTGGTGTCTTTACCAAAATCTACGTCACCCATCACACCGATGATGTCGTGCACTTCACCATCTTTAAGCAGTGCGATCGGGTCGTCACCGTTAAAGTTCGCAACGCTTTTATCTGTGATATCCGAGACAGCTTTGATGGTATCGCTCGCGTCACCATGCGCCAGTACATACACTTGGTTAGCTTGTAGCGTCACTTGGCTAAGGTCGAATGTGCTGCCCCAAGTACCACCACCGTTTGATGATTTCGCCAACTCGTAGCCAGTGAGTGTCACCGCAGTATCACCCGTATTAGCGATCTCTACCGCTTTATTATAAGCGCCGCCTTCTACGTATTGGGAAATAATAATCTCTGCGTTCGCGTTTGCACTAAGTGCACTGGCGATGGTTAATGCGAGTATTGAGGGTTTGATTAACGTGTCCATTGTCATACCTGATATTTATGTAAATGCAAACTTAGCTCTGGTTAGAGCCTGCCATTTGCGTCTACTATCAGGTTTATTTATGAAATAAATAAGAATGAGTAATTAAAGCCGTGAAATGAATCACATGTGAATATAAGAAAATATGCCAGAGCATCCCATTCAAACATTTTTTGTAATAAATACAGAGCGCTATTGATAAACAAGTCAGAATTTAGATTGATTACTCAGTTTACTTTTTCACTTCATGTTAAGGAGTAGAAAATACATCACTTGTTGAGTTGCTTATTAACCCAACCGTTCCGTTACAAATAAAAAATATAATTAGTCACTAATTTAGAATGCTTTAATTTTCACTTGCATCACTGTTCAATCCCAAGAATCTATTACTCGCTTCGTTCTCTCTTATACAGGCCCCTCATACTTCAAAGTTTTCATGATTTATTCAATAACTTTTCATTACTCACTAGCCAAAAACATACACAAAAGATATAACACCTGCGCGAGACAATAAGATCTCATTAGCTGTAAACCCAGGAACGACAAATGAAAAAAATTCAACGCAGTGTGCTAGCTCTCTCCCTACTTGGCTTGATAGCGGGGTGTCAGTTGACCGCCAGTGAGCCACTTCAACCTACGGCGAATCAAGACATCATCGAATCAGCCAAAAATGAACTGGATGGTATTGAAGAGCTAGAAGTCAGTGACGAGGGTGTTATTACCTTTACTCAGCGTCTAAGAACGCCAGGAACCTACTGGATTCCAGCGAGAATTAAAGAACTCAGCTACGATATATCATGCGTACAGCTTAGTTACTTCATTGATAGAGGCATGGTTGTGAAGTCTGCCTTTCTAGGGGCTCGAGGACGTGTTGAATATTACGACATGGAACGCTGTATGAAAGACACGCCATTTCAGTAATACAGGCATAAAAAAGCTCCACCAAAGTGGAGCTTTTTCGTATTCGTTCTTAGCGACTATGGGCGAGCTACAAAACCTACTGCTTCGTATGCTTTCTTAAGCGTTTCAGCCGCTCGTGCCGATGCTTTCTCTGCGCCTTGCTGCATTACCTCGTCCATGTAAGCACGATCAGCGCGAATACGGTGATATTCTGCTTGAATTGGCTCAAGCATTGCTACAACTGCCTCACCAACATCTTTCTTAAATGGGCCATACATTTCTACGCCTTGGTACTTCGCTTCAATCTCTTCAAAGCTCATGCCTGTCGCCGCGGAGTACAGACCCATTAGGTTAGCAATGCCCGCCTTGTTCTCGATATCATGACGGATACTTGGTGGCGTTTCGGTATCGGTTTGCGCTTTGTTGATCTTCTTAAGGATCGACTTAGGCTCTTCCAGCAGCGTGATAACGTTCTTACGGTTGTCATCAGATTTAGACATCTTCTTCGTTGCGTCTTGAAGGCTCATTACACGCGCATTTACTGTCGGAATGTAAGGCTCTGGAACTTGGAAGATTGGCTGCTCTGGCGAGTAAATATTGTTGAAACGCGTTGCGATATCGCGCGCTAATTCTAGATGTTGCTTCTGGTCACTGCCTACAGGTACTTGGTGTGCACCGTAAAGCAAAATGTCAGCCGCCATCAACACCGGGTAGTCAAATAGACCGACGTTTACGTCATTCGCGTAACGTGCCGATTTGTCTTTAAACTGAGTCATACGGCTCAGCTCACCCATTTGAGTGTAGCAGTTAAGAAGCCAACCTAATTGAGCATGCTCTGGTACATGTGACTGAACAAATAGCGTGCTCTTCTTCGGGTCAACACCAACTGCCAGACAAATTGCCAGTGCGTCTAGAGTTGCTTCATGCAGCGCTTTAGGGTCCTGACGAACCGTAATCGCGTGAAGGTCTACCACACAATATTGGCAATCATAATCGTCTTGCATCTGCTGCCATTGACGTAGAGCACCCAAGTAGTTACCGATACTTAGTTCACCTGAAGGTTGAACACCACTCAATACAATGGGTTTGCTCATTAGAATGATTCCTTTGACTTCTTAATCTAATTAAATGAAAAAAACCGTGCAGTAATAGGTGCACGGTTTACTCAGTGTACTCATTAACGAGTATTTTGGAAGCTCTTTTGTAGCCGTTATGCAGAAACCGCTACAACGTCCAATAATTCTGCCAAACTGTCAGCGACGAAATCTGGATTTGATGCTGAAATAGGTTCACCGTGGTTGTAACCATATGTCAGACCAAATGAGGCACAGCCTGCATTCTTTGCTGCGAGAATGTCGTTTTTCGAGTCGCCAACCATCAGCATTTCACTTGGTTGGATTTGGTGCTTTTCCATTAGCCAGTTCAATGCTACTGGGTTTGGTTTTTTCTCTGGGAATGCATCACCGCCAAGGACATCAACGAAGTATTTTGCGATGTCGTGCTTTTCCAAAACGTCAGGCACAAACTTTGAAGGTTTGTTAGTCACCAACGCCATAACAAAGCCCGCTTTGTGCAGCTCTGCTAGTGTCTCTTTTACCGTTGGGTATAGGTGACTGAGCTTGTGACCACTTTGCTCGTAGTAATCATCAAACAATACACGCGCTTTAGCACGAAGCTCTTCACTCAGCTCTGGGTTGATGGTCAGGCTTTGGCTTAATGAGCGACCAATAAGCACGTCTGCGCCGTTACCCACGTAATCACGAACTTGTTCTTCTGAAACCGATGGAAAGCCAAGCGCCTGTACTGCTTGGTCTGCCGCGACAGCTAGATCTGGCACGCTATCAAGCAAAGTACCATCTAGATCGAAGGCGATGAATTTAATGTCTTGTTGAGTCATAACTTCCCTGAGGATTTTTATTTATAAATCGGTGAAAACGACAAAGGATGGCACCCCATCCTTTGTTTTTATCATTATGTCTGATTCTACAGTAACTGTTTGTTTCGTCCTTACTTTGCAGCAATACGCTGACGAACTGCCTCAAACAAACAGATGCCGGATGCCACAGATACGTTCAAGCTTGAAACGCTACCAGCCATTGGGATCTTAATCAAATCGTCGCAGGTTTCACGAGTCAGACGACGCATACCGTCACCTTCTGCCCCCATTACGATAGCAAGGGGTCCAGTCAGTTTTGCTTGGTAGATGTCGTGCGTTGCTTCGCCCGCCGTACCAACAAACCAGATACCTTGCTCTTGCAGTGTACGCATAGTACGAGCCAAGTTAGTCACTCGGATCAATGGCACGACTTCAGCTGCACCACAAGCCACTTTGCTTACGGTTGCGTTCATCGGTGCAGAACGATCTTTCGGTACGATGATCGCCGCAGCACCTGCCGCATCTGCGTTACGTAAACACGCACCAAGATTGTGTGGATCGGTCACGCCGTCTAACACTAATAGCAGTGGTGATTCGTGCTGCGCCAGGATGTCATCTATATCGTTCTCATTCAGCTGCTTCGCTGGTTTCACACGAGCGATGATGCCTTGGTGATTTGCACCGCGCGCTTTGTCATCCAAGGTTTTACGTGTCATCTGCTGAATAGAAACACCACAAACCTGAAGATCATTTAGGATTGGCATTAGGCGATCATCTTGACGACCTTTTAAAACGTACGCCTCGATAAAACGCTCTGGTTCGCGCTCCAATACCGCCTTCACTGCGTGAATGCCGTAGATAAATTCGTTACTCATTGTTTAACCTGTTGTTCTGGTCGTATTGCCTGCGCCAACCGAGTTTGAACTAAGTTGGCGCTTCAACCTACTGCGCTTCTTTTTTAGTGCGCTTGGTTTTCTTCGGCTTACTGTGCGGCTTCTTTTTACGTGCTTTTTTCACTTTAGGCTTCTCGTTGCCTTCGGCGTCACCACGTTTTGGGCCATTACGCTTACTCGTTGCACCCGTTTCTTCTGGGCGTTTAGTTGGCTCTATCGCAGGAACTGCACGAGCCGCGCCACCTTCTTTCGATGAAGAGCGAGTCGCAGCGCGTTTTTTATCTTTCGCTTTGCGTTTTGCTTCCGCTGCGCGTTTCTTCGCAGTCTTACCTTCGCCGCGTAGCTTACGACTTGTTTCGACCAATTCAAAGTCAATTTGCTTATCATCGAGGTTAACAGCCAGTACTTTTACTTTTACTGCATCACCTAAGCGGTAGATGTTACCGAAACTTTCACCAATAAGTCGTTGACCAATCGGGTCAAATTGATAGTAGTCGTTCGCAAGGGTAGAAATATGTACCAAACCATCGATGTGCAAATCCGTTAAACGTACAAAGAAGCCAAAGCTAGTGACATTAGCAATAACACCGTCTAGTTCGTCACCGACGTGGTCTTGCATATATTCACACTTCAGCCAATCCGCAACATCACGTGTTGCATCATCAGCACGGCGCTCTGTCATCGAACATTGTTCGCCGTAAAAATCCATGTCGTCAAACGAGTAATGATAGCCACCTGTTGGTGTCCAGCGATCTTGATTACGACCTTCTTCTTTAGCAATCAGATACTTGATTGCACGGTGAAGTAACAAGTCAGGGTAACGACGAATTGGCGACGTAAAGTGCGCATAGCGTTTCAATGCCAACCCAAAGTGCCCCGCGTTATCTGCGTTGTATACCGCTTGCTTCATTGAGCGTAGCAGCATGGTCTGAATCAACTCTTGATCTTGACGCCCGGAGATTTGACGTGCGAGATCAGCATAGTCCGTTGGTGAAGGCTCTAAACCACCTTTTAGCTCAAGACCAAGTTCACTTAAGAAGTCACGGAAACCTTGCAGGCGTAATTCACCTGGAGATTCGTGGATACGATAAAGCGCGGGCTCTTTCGCTTTTTCTACCAGCGATGCCGAAGCAATGTTGGCTAAAATCATACATTCTTCGATGATCTTATGCGCGTCATTACGAATTACTGGCTCAATACTTTCGATTTTACGTTCCGCATTGAAAATAAATTTGGTTTCAACGGTTTCAAATTCGATTGCACCGCGTTGATCTCGTGCTTCTTTCAGCACTTTGTACATCTTGTGCAACTCTTCTAGATGAGAAACAAGCGGCTGGTAGCGCTCACGTAGTTCTTCATCCCCTTCTAGAATCGCGCTCACTTTGCTATATGTGAGACGAGCGTGCGAGTTCATCACCGCCTCGTAATGCTTGTAACCAGACAGCTTACCTGTATCGGAAATGGTCATTTCGCACACCATACACAAGCGATCTACTTGCGGGTTAAGCGAACATAGGCCGTTCGATAGTACTTCTGGCAACATCGGCACAACTTGCGACGGGAAATATACTGAGTTACCACGATTGATCGCTTCTTTGTCCAACGCAGAGTCAGGACGAACGTAGTAACTGACGTCAGCAATCGCTACCCATAAACGCCAACCACCTTCTTTGTTCTTTTCACAGTAAACGGCATCATCAAAGTCTCGTGCGTCTTCGCCGTCAATGGTCACTAGTGGCAAATCACGTAGATCCACACGACCAACTTTGGCTTCTTCTGGTACTTCTTCGCCCAAGTTTTCGATTTGTTTATCGACGGCTTCTGGCCACTCGTGAGGAATTTGGTGTGTACGAATCGCAATTTGTGTTTCCATACCTGGTGCCATATTTTCACCAAGGACTTCAACCACTTTACCCATCATGCCGCGTGAGCGTGAGCCACGATCAGTAATTTCAATTACGACTACGTTACCCATGCGTGCACCCGCTTTGTGCTCATTTGGGATCAGGATATCTTGGCTGATACGTGAGTCATCTGGGACAACATAGGAGTATCCATATTCAAGGAAGAAACGACCGACGATTTGATCATTGCGCTCCTCTAGCACACGCACCAAACGTCCTTCACGGCGGCCGCGCTTGCTGTTGTCTGTAGGTTGCACTAAAACAAAGTCACCGTGGATGATGTTCTTCATTTGATGGTGCGGTAACAGAATATCATCATCCTTGCCGACGCTGCCTTCTGGACGCACCCAACCGTGGCCATCACGATGACCAATCACGTAACCTTTCACCATTTCAAGTTTTTCAGGCAATGCGTAGCACTGACGGCGGGTAAACACCAGTTGACCATCTCGCTCCATCGCACGTAGCCGACGACGCAACCCTTCGTATTGCTCTTCGCCCTCAAGCTTTAGTGCCTCATACAAGTCGTTGCGATTCATTGGAACGCCCGCTTGCTCTAGAAACTCGATGATAAACTCTCGGCTTGGAATTGGATTTTCGTAATTTTTGGATTCACGATCTGCAAAAGGATCGTTTGGAATATTGTCTGACATAGGCACGCCTATCTAGCAAGGAAGGTATATGGCTAGTATATCTGAGTCTCTCGATAAGCTACAGAATTGCTTTGAAAAAAGAATGATCGAGATCGACTCTAGGCATGCAAATGAGTTAAGGACGAGCCAGCAAGATCAAAAGTTCAGAATTGTCACTGAGCAAGGATTCAATCGTGCAGTCATCCAACTCCGCCAGGAAGGCACTTTTTGCTTTCGCCAATTTATCTTTCAGGCGGCAAGCAGGGGTAATATGGCAAAAATCCACACCACAGTTGACTAAATCTAACGGCTCTAAATCGCGCACAACACCACCGACTGTGATTTCAGACGCTGGCTTCATCAGCCGGATACCACCGTTTTTTCCGCGCACGGTATGGACATAACCTAGTTGCCCTAAACGGTTGATAACTTTGACCATATGGTTACGTGACACACCAAATAAATCCGTCACTTCGGTAATGCTGGTTAACTCATCTTCCGGCAACGAAGCCAAGAAAATTAAGGTTCTCAACGCATAATCAGTGAAACTAGTTAACTGCATATTCTCTCCCAAAGTGCGACTCAATAACCCGCTGGTGATGCTAAAACCCCAAACTTGAGCTATCGATAAAAGTGTAAATCTTTTCTTGATCGAAAGATACATTTGAGATACAACTTTAAACATGCATTATAAATACAACTTAAAGTAGGAAGCCCTTATGCTCAGCAATCAAACTATCGAGATCGTCAAAGCGACCGCACCACTCATCGCCGAAACAGGACCAAAACTGACCGCGCACTTTTACGAGCGTATGTTTACTCATAACCCTGAGTTGAAAGATATTTTTAACATGAGTAACCAGCGTAACGGCGATCAGCGTGAAGCATTATTCAACGCTATCTGTGCCTATGCTGCCAATATTGAAAATCTGCCAGCTCTGCTTGGCGCAGTAGAGAAAATTGCGCATAAGCACACGAGCTTTTTGATCACAGAAGATCAGTACCAAATCGTTGGTAAGCATTTACTTGCGACAATCGATGAGCTTTTTAATCCAGGTCAAGAAGTGTTGGATGCTTGGGCTGAGGCTTACGGCGTACTTGCGAATGTATTTATTCAGCGCGAAGAACAAATTTACCAACAAAATGAAGCTTTGGAAGGCGGCTGGCGCGGTCTACGCGAATTTGAATTAGTCGATAAAAAGATTGAGAGCGAACACATTTGCAGCTTTGTGTTCAAGCCAACCGATGGCCAAAAAGTGGCGCCGTATAAACCGGGACAATACCTTGGCATCTACATCAACAGTGACCAGTTAGAAAACCAAGAAATTCGCCAATATAGCCTGTCTTCTGCGGTCCAAGAGAACACCTACCGTATCTCAGTAAAACGCGAAGAAGGCGGAAAAGTGTCGAACTACCTGCACGATAGCCTGAACATTGGCGAAAAAGTGCAGCTTGCGGCCCCTGCCGGTGATTTCTTTATGGATGCCGAACCACAAACACCCGTTGTTCTAATTTCTGCTGGTGTGGGACTTACTCCAACGCTGTCAATGCTAGAAAGTCTCTCAGCACATCAAGCACCTGTAACTTGGGTTCATGCAACCGAAAATGGCCAACAGCATGCTTTCAAGCAACACGTAAACCAACTCGT
Organism: Vibrio sp. Vb2880; assembly: GCF_033337975.1. Lineage (NCBI taxonomy): Bacteria > Pseudomonadati > Pseudomonadota > Gammaproteobacteria > Vibrionales > Vibrionaceae > Vibrio > Vibrio sp. Vb2880. Next base: position 14,173 of record NZ_JAWORT010000029.1, on the reverse strand, counting down.
TGCAGAAAAAGAAAATATGAACGCGCTCGTTTGGTATAACCAACCAACGGCAGAAGACAAGCTAGGTGAAGACTTCCACTTCACGGGCTTTGTCAATCTGTATGAAATTGAAGCTGCATTAAAGCAAGATAACGTGCAGGTGTATTTCTGTGGTCCTGTAGGATTTATGCAGCACGTAGCGAAACAGCTATTAGAACTTGGCGTACTAGAAGAGCAATTCCATTACGAATGCTTCGGTCCACACAAAGTGGTTTAAGCGCTACCAACTATCGGGAAAACAACAAAGCCCACGTGACGTGGGCTTTGTTGTATGAAGTTGTTTGCAATATTGAAGCGTTACCAAAAGGTGTCTCGCCGTTTAGCTCGAGCAATAACGTTTTGTGGCATGCGCTGTTCAAGGCCATTTCTCAATACAGTTATGCGCTTATGCTGCCGCTTATCTGCTGTGACAGAGTTATATAACCAACGATACGCATCTTCGTAATCGAGTGGACTGCCATAATCACGTAAAAGCAACTCGGCCAGATGAATACGCGCGTTTAGGTTTCCCATTGACGCAGCTTCTCGCAAATATGGAATTGCACGTTCTTTATCTTGCTGTACTAAAGTGCCACGCGAATAGTATCGGCCAATCTGCTCTAGTGCAGCTGGTAACCCCTGATGCGCTGCATTTTCGATGTAGTAAAGACCCAATTCGACATCTTGATCGACACACACACCCCAAGCCAACATATCTCCGTACAGAAATTCATAAGCGGGTAAGTTAATTCGAGTCGCACGAGCTACGATATCCTCCACCAGCTGGCAGTTATCAGCGCGCACACGTTGTAAGTGCTTATTTTGCTCAATAAGCTTTATCAGCTCTGCTTCGGTATAGATCGGAACTGGTGCCCCCACATCAGTAACATTAGCTTTCACTGTGGTAGCAACCAAGGTCAACAACAGTGAAGCAGCCACTGTTCGTAACTTCATAAACGTACCCTTAAGGTATCTAAGAAACCAAAGATCGGTGAAGGATCTCCTCTGCTTGATAACCTTATCGGCAAAAAACAGCTAAGCTTTAGACAATTTTTGCCTCTGATTTAGGCTCAGCGGCAAAAGCTTGCCATATGAGAGTCACGCAGTTTTTGTTCAGATACAAAAAAGCCGACCAGAAGGTCGGCTTTTGCAATCTTTAACGGCTATCAATTAAGCTTCGAATGGGTGAACTTTGATGATAGTTTCGTTACGGTCAGGACCTGTAGAGATGATGTCTACTGGAACGCCAGTTAGCTCTTCAATACGCTTGATGTAGTTAAGAGCTGCTTGTGGTAGAGCATCTAGTGACTTAGCACCAAATGTGTTCTCAGACCAACCAGGCATTGTTTCGTAGATTGGCGTTGCTTTTTCGAATGCTTCAGCAGCCATCGGAGAAACTTCTAGCACAGAGCCATCTTCCATCTTGTAACCAGTACAGATTTTTAGCTCTTCTAGACCATCTAGTACGTCTAGTTTAGTTAGACAGAAACCAGATACAGAGTTGATTTGGATTGCACGACGCATAGCAACAGCATCGAACCAACCTGTACGACGTAGACGACCAGTTGTCGCACCGAACTCGTGGCCAACTTCACCTAAGTGCTTACCAATTGGATCTTGCTTATCTAAACCGTCGTATAGTTCAGTCGGGAATGGACCAGCACCAACGCGAGTACAGTACGCTTTTGCGATACCCAAGATGTAACCGATGTGACGAGGACCAAAACCAGAACCTGCAGCAACACCACCAGCAGTCGTGTTAGAAGACGTTACGTACGGGTAAGTACCGTGGTCGATATCAAGTAGTGTACCTTGTGCACCTTCGAACATGATCTTGTCGCCGCGCTTACGTGCTGCGTCTAGTTCGTCAGTTACGTCGATAACCATTGACGTTAGTAGTTCAGCGTAGCCTTTAGCTTGCTCAAGTACTTCTTCGTAGCTTACTGGCTCCGCTTTGTAGAAGTTAACTAGTTGGAAGTTATGGAACTCCATGACTTCTTTTAGCTTCTCTGCGAAAGTCGCCATATCGAATAGGTCGCCAACGCGTAGACCGCGACGAGCAACTTTATCTTCGTATGCTGGACCGATACCACGACCAGTAGTACCGATAGCTTTTTTACCGCGAGCGATTTCGCGAGCTTGGTCCATTGCAACGTGGTAAGGAAGAATTAGCGGACATGCTTCAGAAATGAAAAGACGCTCGCGTACTGGAATACCGCGCTCTTCAAGAGGCTTCATTTCTTTAAGTAGAGCTTCAGGTGATAGTACAACACCGTTACCGATAACACATTTTACGTTATCGCGAAGGATACCTGATGGAATTAAGTGAAGAACGGTTTTTTCACCGTCAATTACGAGAGTGTGACCTGCGTTGTGACCGCCTTGGTAGCGTACCACGTATTTTGCATCTTCAGTTAAAAGGTCTACGATTTTACCTTTACCTTCGTCACCCCATTGGGTGCCTAGAACGACTACGTTATTTCCCATCTTTCCAAGTCTGATTGCTAGTTAAAAATGGATTCTAGCACCGAATCACGCTTCTTGCAGTCATTTTTTGTTCACAGAGTTGCTACCAGAATGTCATCTTGCCGCTTTGTTCATTTTGAAATCAGCATATCACTGATAGTATTTAGCTTTCTCTATTCGACTGGAAAGCGCTATGTCTGAATCCATATGGTTGGCGATTGGGCTCGTCTTGATCGTGGAAGGCATTGGGCCACTGATTGCTCCTAACGGTTGGCGGAATATGGTGGCTCAATTAAGTGAACAACCCAACAATCAGCTACGACGCATCGGTGGCTGCCTAGTAGTTGCTGGAGCCGTAATCGCCATCATGATGAGCTAGCACTTAGCATCAGATACAAAAAAGGCTCCCTAAGGAGCCTTTTATTTCAATGAGACGCGGAGATTATTTCTCCATGCTGCCCTTCGACTGGTTCATGTATTGGAAGAACTCACTCTTCGGATCAAGCACCAGAATATCGCTCTTAGAGCTGAAGGACTTCTCATACGCACGTAGCGAGCGTAGGAAGCTAAAGAACTCCGGGTCTTTGTTGTACGCTTCGGCATAAATCTTCGCAGCTTCAGCATCCGCCTCACCTCGTGTCACACGCGCAGTTTTATCAGCTTCAGCTAGAATAGTTGCTACTTCTAGTTCTGCTTGAGCACGAATAACTTCCGCTTTTTCACGACCTTGAGAACGGTGCTTACGAGCAACGGACTCACGCTCCGCACGCATACGACGGTAGATAGACTCACTGATTTCATCAGGCAGGTTGATTTTCTTCATTCGGAAATCAACGACACGAACACCCAAGTCTTTCATTGCGCTTTCACGCGTGTCTTTCAATACTTCAGACATGATTAGGTCGCGTTCACCATCAATCTCAAGCGCCTCACGAGCCGCTTCAGTTGCGACAACATCGGCACTTGCGTCTTCTGGTAGCACATCATCGTTACGTGGACCAGATACGATCTGTTTGATTTCACGAGCACCGATTTCAGAACGAAGCACGTCCGTCACTTTACGCTCAAGTAGTGCCTCTGCCGTTAGCGAGTTACCACCGCCAGTCGCGAGGTAGTAGCGACCAAAATCTTCAATACGCCACTTCACGTAGGTATCAATGATAACGTCTTTTTTCTCAGACGTTACGAAACGGTCTGCACGGCCATCCATTGTTTGGATACGTGCATCAAGTTGTTTCACACGGTCAAACAAAGGCATCTTGAAATGCAGACCAGGCTCGTAAATTCGAGTGATGTCGTTGTTGTCTTTCAAGACACGACCAAATCGAACCACGATACCGCGCTCACCTTCAGGAATCACAAACAAAGACATCAACATTAATGCCAGTGCGATTACCAGTACAGGGATCATTAACTTACGCATTCTTAGTATCTCCCTTGACGTGAACCTGTTGAACGAGACTGCGTGTTCGAAGTGTCTTCTTGTGTACGATCAGACTCAAGTTGAATTTGATCATAAGTTGAAGATGACTTCGATTTACGTTTGGTATCTGCTTTGCCCTCTTGTCCCGCCAACTTATCGATTGGAAGGTAAAGAAGATTGCCGCTTGATTCCGAGTCAATCAACACTTTCGAAGTGCTTGAGTACACCTCTTCCATTGCGTCAATGTACAGACGATCACGCGTTACACCAGGCGCTGCTTGGTATTCTGGTAGTAGTTTTTCGAACTGTGCTACCTGACCAAGAGCCTCGTTAGTGACACGCTCATTGTAACCTTGTGCTTCTTTCTTCAAACGCTCTGCACGACCCGTTGCCTTAGGCAAGATTTCGTTCTTGTATGCTTCAGCTTCACGAATGAAACGCTCTTCATCCTCACGTGCTGCGATTGCATCATCAAACGCATCTTTCACTTGCTCTGGTGGACGAGCAGACTGGAAGTTCACATCAACAAGTACCAGACCCATATCATAGCTATCAATGATTTGGTTCAGTGTTTCTTGCGTAGTTTGACGAATTTGCTGACGACCACTGGTTAGAATGCTATCCATCAATGAGTCACCAATTACTGCACGTAGTGCAGAATCCGTTGCTTGACGCAAGCTGTCGTCTGCATTGGTTACACGGTACAAGTATTTGTATGGGTCAGTCACTCGGTACTGAACATCCATCGCAACTGTTACAACGTTTTCATCTTTGGTCAGCATTAGACCAGATGCACGTAGTGAACGAATCGCTTGTACGTTTACCGCTTCGTACTCATCAATAAAGCGAGGACGCCAGTTAAGACCTGGGTCTACGATACGATCGTATTTACCTAAACGCAGTACAACACCACGCTCTGCTTCACCGATGGTGTAAAAACCAGCGAAGAACCAAACTGCAACAGCAATCAGAGCAATCACGCCAAAGCCAATTGCACTACCACCACCGCCGCCGATTGGAGAACCACCGCCGCCTTTTTTACCAAACTTGCCGCCCAGCTTTTGACTCAGTTTGTTGAACACTTCATCTAAATCTGGCGGACCTTGATCTCGGCCACCAGGACGCTGGCCACCACGATTATTATTACCCCAAGGGTCATTATCGCGGCCATTGTTGCCGTTGTTATTTCCAGGCTCATTCCACGCCATTAGAAAGCTCCATCATTTGATATGACGTTATACTGTAGCAGTCCTTTAAGTGACTATAAAGCCAGTCAAAACTGCCCCTTCTCTTTTTTCAAGTCTAGACCAATCTACTTGCTGCATTCGAATATCGATCAACAAGTTACCATCCTGGTCATATTCCTCACGTTGAATACACTTCATTTGGAAGAAGGTACTACGGAATCGTCCTTGATACTGTGGAGGAATTCGCAACTGATGCTCGACCATTTGTGACGCCAGACGTTCCGTCAGCGCCTCAAACAGGACATCAATGCCCAACCCATCCATTGCTGAAACCCAAACTGCACGAGGTACGCCTTCCTCGTCTCGTTCTATACGTGGTTTCTGCGAATCTAGATTGTCGATTTTGTTCATTACAACCAGAGTCGGCACTTCATGCGCGTCGATCTCTTCTAGTACTTCATGAACAGCTTGAATATTCTCACGAAAACGCTCATCACTGGCATCAACAACATGTAACAAAATGTCAGCTTCTTGCGTTTCCTGCAAGGTTGCCTTGAAGGCCGCAACCAAGTCGTGTGGCAAATGTCGAATAAAACCAACCGTGTCTGCCAAGATGGCAGGACCAACATCTGCTAACTCTATCTTACGTAAAGTCGGGTCCAAAGTAGCAAATAATTGATCAGCCGCGTACACGCCAGCTTCTGTAATACGGTTGAAGAGTGTCGACTTACCCGCGTTGGTGTAACCCACAAGTGAAACCGTTGGGATTTCAGCTCGATTTCGGGCGCGGCGCCCTTGTTCACGCTGCTTCGCTACTTTGTCTAAGCGTCGCAGGATGGCTTTGATTCTGTCACGCAATAAGCGACGGTCGGTTTCCAGCTGGGTTTCACCCGGGCCACGTAAACCGATACCACCTTTCTGCCTTTCAAGGTGCGTCCAACCACGAATCAAACGAGTAGAGATATGACGAAGTTGAGCCAGCTCTACCTGTAGCTTACCTTCGTGTGTTCGAGCTCGTTGAGCAAAGATATCGAGAATAAGACCAGTGCGGTCGAGAACTCGACATTGGCACAGTGCTTCGAGGTTACGTTCTTGGGCAGGAGAGAGGGCGTGATTAAAAATCACAATTTCGGCACCCGTTGATTGTACCGCTGTAGCAATCTCTTGGGCCTTACCCTCTCCGACATAGTATTTCGGGTGTGGGGATTGACGACTACCAGTTACTACTTGTAGCGCCTCTACCCCAGCAGAAGAAACCAGCATTTCGAACTCAGCCAGATCTTCCCATTCACCTTCTTGCGTGAAGTTGATATGAACAAGTACGGCTCGCTCACCGGATTCATAACGGTCAAACAAGCAATCAACTCCTTATTTTAAAAATACTCGATGAAGAATTAATCTTCTGATTTCTCTTGTGGACGCTCACCTTGTGGACGTTCACCGCTGTGATGGCTCACTGGACGAGCCGGCACAACTGTTGAGATCGCGTGCTTGTACACCATTTGGTTAACAGTATTCTTCAGCAGGATCACAAATTGATCGAATGATTCGATCTGACCTTGTAGTTTAATACCATTCACAAGGTAGATAGATACCGGGATACGCTCACGACGTAGCGCGTTTAGAAATGGGTCTTGTAGAGATTGCCCCTTAGCCATTTTATTTTCCTTATTTAATTTGTAGTTGTAATTATTTAGCTAGTGGTGCAATGCAAAAGATACGGCTTTTGCATCTGAGCTAAACGAATCAAAAATGCACTCTAAGTAATTAGCAGCATAGTATAAAAACCGCCAACAACAGATCCTTTGAGAGTGCGTTCACGCAAAAACGATCACATTATACACAGCTATGTCAATCAGATGCTATTGCTTCCGACATCGTTTCTAATGCCTGTTCAATGTTCTCGCTATCCAACCAAGTTAAATCATCCCAGCTGCGTAACCAGGTGATTTGACGCTTGGCCAATTGACGAGTCGCGCATACGCCACGAAATACCGCTTCGTCACGTGTACACTCCCCATCTAAATACTCCCACATCTGTCGGTAACCGACGCATCGTATGGAAGGAAGATCGGGGTGAAGATCTTTTCGCGAATGTAACGCTTTCATTTCTTCTTCAAAGCCCGCTTCCATCATCATCTCGAAACGGAGTTCAATCCGACGGTGAAGTTCTGCCCTATCCTTGGGAGCTATTGCAAACTGCTTGACTCGGTATGGTAGGCTTTCACCTTTCGTTTGAGTCAATTCAGTCAAAGTTTTACCTGAAATGCGAAAAACTTCCAATGCCCGAGATAAACGTTGGGGATCATTGGGATGGATTCTCGCAGCTGACACAGGATCAACCTCTTTGAGTTCATCGTGCAACACTGACCAACCTTTAGTCAATGCCTCTTGTTCAATTTGCTGACGAATTTCAGGATTTGCAGCAGGAAGTGGTGATAAACCTTCAAGTAACGCCTTGTAATACAGCATTGTTCCACCCACAAGAAGTGGGATTTTTCCTTCTGCAACAATATCATCCATCGCTTTCAATGCATCTCGACGAAAGTCGGCGACAGAGTAAGATTCACTTGGATCCAAAATATCTATCAAGCGATGAGGCGCCAAACTTAACTCTTTTTCATCCGGTTTCGCCGTACCGATATCCATCCCTTTGTAGATCAAAGCAGAATCAACACTGATGATCTCAACCGGAAATTTTTGACGAAGACGAATCGCCAGCTCAGTTTTGCCTGATGCAGTTGGCCCCATTAAAAATAGCGCCAAAGGTAGTTTATCTGTCATGGTTTTAATTTGGCTATCGTGGCAGAGAAATCAACAGCGGATACGAATTTTGTATCTTCTAATGGCAATTGACCATGTCTTAGCTGTTCAAGTTCCGCAATAATTTGAATGGCTTCAGAAAAAGTATAGTGACTCTTCACTGTCGTGACCTGTAATGCGAGCCAATCTATCAACTCAGACAGCATCTGAGCCGCTGCTATACCTTCGTTCACACAAGATTGCGCGTAAGATAACAGATCTGGTACTAAATTTTGTAAGTTTTGTTGACGCAGCGGAGCTGGGACGCCCATCACCATTAAGGCGTGCTCGTTTCTCGCTTTCAATTGAATACCAAGCAATGCCAAATCTTGTTGATAATCTTGGGCCAGTCTCACTAATTCGGCCTCTAACTTAATAGATAGAGGAACAAGCAGAGGTTGTGCCTTAAGTGCACCATCGCTTGGAGTGAGCTGGCCTTTTATACGATAAAATTCTGCTCTAGGTAACGAGACTAACGCCGCCCCACTGTCACTGCTCATCAAAACAAATTGTTCATCGACCACCATCAGCGCTTTGCCTAATGCAGTAATCGATGGCATTGATGTGTGCGAAGTTATCGTTTGGGGCGCTATTGGAGTGACTGCCTGAGCCTCAAACTCTGGCGTTTTCAACAGCTCGTGATAAGCGCGTACTTCTTGTTTAGTTGGCGCTGGTTCTACGTGGCGCTCTTTACTGTGACTTGGCTTTGGTGCAGGTTTGGATTCCACCCAATCATTACGTTTGAATGACTCCACTACGCGCGCCTCTCGCACGGAGGTTTCACTAGGACCGCTATTACGAGGCTTCACTTCATAATCACTGCGTCCAGGATAAGCCGGTGTACTCTCTATCGCTTGATAAACCCGTTCTGGTACTGGTGAAGATGCTGGCTCTTGTACTTTTTCAGGCTCTGGCGAATGCTCAATCTCTTCGGACTCAGTCGGTTCCACGCGATGAAATGCCGATTCATTCACCTGTGGTTTATCAATCACGGCGCTTTGTGAAAGTGCATCCGTCAAAGCTTGATAGATGAAATCATGCACCAAACGAGCTTGGTGGAAACGCACTTCATGCTTAGCAGGGTGAACATTCACATCTACTTGGTGCGGATCTAGCTCAATAAAGAGCACATACGCAGCAAACTGATCTGGCTTTAAGCTCATTTCATAACTTTGACGAATCGCGTGATTGATTAATTTGTCACGCATCATTCGGCCATTCACATAGCAATATTGTAAATCGCTTTGCTGCCTTGCTCCCTCTGGTGTGGTAATCCACCCATGTAACTTTAACCCTTGATGCTCAAGCTCGATTCTGAGCATATGCCGCACAAACGCATTACCGCAGACAGCAGCAATACGCTTTTCGGTTTGAAGCTGATTTTTCGCCGCGCGATATTGACGGATGATCTTGCCGTTATGACGCACATTGATGGTGACATCAAAGCGGCTTAACGCAATGCGTTTCAATAACTCATCAATATGAGCAAATTCGGTTTTCTCCGTACGAAGAAACTTGCGACGCGCTGGAGTATTAAAAAATAAGTCCAACACCTCAACGGTAGTGCCAATCGGGTGCGCTGCTGGCTTAAGCTTCACCTGCATATCACGCCCTTCGGAGTAGGCACTCCAGGCTTCTTCTTGTGCCGCAGGACGCGACGTGAGCGTCAAACGCGAGACTGAGCTAATACTGGCTAACGCTTCACCGCGAAAACCTAGACTCATAATGGCTTCGAGATCATCTAAGGTATGTATCTTAGATGTCGCATGACGACTGAGCGCTAAGCCGAGTTCATCTTTCGCGATACCTTTTCCGTTATCACGAACACGAATCAGCTTTGCGCCTCCTTTCTCGATATCGATATCGATTCGAGTTGCGCCAGAATCAAGACTATTTTCAACCAGCTCTTTAATCACAGAAGCAGGTCTTTCGACCACTTCCCCTGCGGCGATTTGGTTTGCAAGTCTGGCTGGCAAAATTTTAATCGTCATAATGAGTTAGAAGCTCACCTACTTGTTTGGAATGATCAGGACTTGCCCAACCGCTAGCTGATCAGAGCGTAAGTTATTCGCTTTACGAATGCTCGATACGCTAACGCCGTATTTGGACGCTATTTTGCCAAGGAACTCACCCCGAGAAACCTTGTGCTTACGAATCGGTTTATCTTTTACCGCGACCGTTATCTTCAACTTTTGCCCTACCCACAAGGTATCTGACTTCAAGTTATTCTCTCGGCGGATATCTGAAACCTTCACTTTATAGTGATTCGCAATCTTACCTAAGAACTCACCAGACTTAACCTTGTGCGTAATGGTTTCTGTCTCAACAGTAATCGGTTTACTTGGCACTTTAATCGTACCAGCAGAAGGAATGTTGAGCTTCTGACCAATTGCCAAGCCTGTCGACTTCAAGTTGTTTGCCGACATCAGCGCTTTAGAGCTAAGCCCATATTTGTTCGCGATCACCGATAATGACTCGCCACGCTTTACAATATGTACCATTGGCTTCGCTGAAGGCGAGAACACCGTACCCTCTGGTGGGTTATCTTTTAAGTACTTGACGACCGCCTTAGTGATAGCCTGAGCTAACTTATCTTGGTGCGCTCGTTGAAACAGTAAACGCTCTTCTGTTGGGTTAGAAATAAAGCCCGTTTCCACTAGCACAGACGGAATCTGTGGAGAGCGTAAAACCGCAAGGCTGGTGTTGATCGGTTTGGTGTTATGCAGGTGCGCAACACGTCCCATCTCACCTAGGATTTCTGTTGCCAACTTATAGCCTTCTTTTTGTGAATGACTAAACTGCAAGTCCAACAAAGTTTGGTTCACGTTACGATCTTTTGTCTTCGTGAAGAACGCATTACCCGAGCCGCCCAATAACTCAGACTGTTTCTCATGGTTCTCGACCCAACGAGCAATTTCGGTATTTGCACGACGAGTATTTAGTACGAAGACCGATCCACCGCGAGGCTTCGGTGAAGTAAACGCATCTGCGTGAATGGAAATCAGCAAGTGCGCATCATTTTCACGAGCAATCGCGACACGACGGTTTAAGTTTACAAAATAATCTCCCGTACGAGTCATGCGCGTTTTAATACCAGGAGTCGCATCGAGCTGAGCAGCAATTTTTCTTGAGATACTCAATACCGCATCTTTCTCGTACTTACGACGTGAAGGGCCAATAGAGCCAGGGTCTTCCCCACCGTGACCAGGATCGATAACAATTAACACTTCTTGAGCTCGTTGAACTGAACTCATGTCTTTGCTGGCCGCCGCTGGCTTACTCGGTTTAGAGGTCGATGCCTTCTTACCGTGCGGTAAATCAATCACCAAGCGGTGACCATACTGCCCACCTGGTGTTGGGCTTAATTTAAATAATTCCGCTTGAACGCTCTTTTTTAGTTCAAACACCAAACGATAAGTGCCCTTCTCTGGAGGCGAGCTTTTTCGTACCAGTTTTAAAACAGGGCTATCCGTAACAGTAACAGGCAGTTTGGCCTGCATCGTCGTGCTTTTTAAATCCACGACAAGGCGATCCGGCCCTGATAAAGAGAAATAGGAATAGTCAGCTTCCGAGCCTAAATCGATGACAACACGTGTTTCATCAGGTGAAGGCCAAACTCGAAAACTCTTAACGACGTTAGCAAATGCTAAATTGGGGATGAGAAGGAGAAAAGTGGCGACAAACGTCGCCACTACTCTAAAATTTGAAAAACTCAACATAGCTCCAATCGACTGAGTAACTGCACACCATAATCATTATTAGCTGTTAGTTCGGCTACACGTTGCTCACCTTGGTAGCGAATGTTTACATCAAGATCCGGTTGTGGCAGTAAGCCATGCCCTTTTTCAGGCCATTCAACCAAGCAAATCGCATCGTCTGTGAAATAGTCTCGAATCCCCATAAACTCAAGCTCTTCAGGATCCGCAAGGCGATAAAGGTCGAAGTGATATACTTGCCACTGATCCAACTGGTACGGTTCGACTAGAGTATAAGTTGGACTTTTCACGTTACCTTGATGACCAAGAGCACGGACAAAACCACGACTAAAGGTTGTTTTACCTGCACCCAAATCACCATGCAGATAAATTGTGGTTTGCTGGGAACAAAGCTGAGCCAAAGCGGTGCCTAGTGCAACCGTTTCATGCTCATCTTTTAAATTGAATTGTTTCGTGCTCATTGATGCTTCTCTAACTAATGATCGTTGACTATATAAAAATCAAAAGAACAGGAATAGTAAACCGTGTTGGTTTTGAGAGACAAGCTTTCAAATGTCATATGTGCGAAAAAAGTATCCAATAAACGGTATCTTAATCATCTTAGTATCGACCTAGATTTAGAATATATGCAAATGACTTCAATAAGCAGTATTCACAACATCAAAAACGTACCTAACTGGGTAGCACCAAAGCCAGAGATCCGTTAAGATCCGCCCCCCTTTATTCCGGTGGTTAACATGAACTACGAACAACTCGCACAACAAATCAAAGTTTGGGGAAAAGAACTCGGCTTCCAAAAAGTTGGGATCTGCGACGTTGATCTGAGTGAACATGAAGCAGCACTACAAAAATGGCTTGATGCAGGCTATCACGGCTCAATGGATTGGATGGCTCGTCACGGTATGATGCGTGCTAGACCCCATGAGCTACTCCCGGGAACCGTTCGTGTTATCAGCGTCCGGATGGACTATCTGCCACCAGAGGCTCAATTCGCTTCGAACCTCGCGAATAAAAGTCATGCCTATATTAGCCGCTACGCACTAGGGCGCGATTATCACAAGCTCGTCAGAAAGCAGCTAAATAAGCTCGGCAAACTTATTGAACAAGAGGTTGGTCAATATGGTTACCGACCTTTCGTTGATTCCGCACCAATATTAGAGCGACCTCTCGCCCAAAAAGCGGGCTTAGGTTGGACCGGGAAACATTCCCTGATTTTAGATCAAGACTGTGGATCGTGGTTCTTTTTAGGTGAACTACTTATCGACTTACCACTACCCGTAGATGAGCCAAGCGTTGATCAGTGCGGTAAATGCAAAGCATGCATTACATCATGCCCAACACAAGCCATCGTTGAAGACAAAGTTGTCGATGCCAGGCGTTGTATCTCTTATCTCACCATCGAGTTCGATGGCGTGATTCCTGAAGAGTTTCGAAAGCCAATGGGTAACCGCATTTATGGTTGTGACGACTGTCAATTGGTTTGCCCATGGAACCGCTACGCCGACATAACGGAGCAAGATGATTTCCACCGTCGTGACAGTTTCAAAAACCCTGACCTCGTCGACATGTTTAACTGGGATGAAGCGACTTTTCTAAAAAATATGGAAGGCTCCGCTATCCGTCGTATTGGTCATATACAGTGGCTACGTAACATCGCTGTCGCACTTGGTAATGCAGAATATAGTCAGCGAATCATAGATGCGCTGGAAAGTCGGCAAGGTGAAAATAAATTACTTGATGAGCACATTAAATGGGCTTTGACAGAGCAACTGAATCAACTCCCCACTGAGAGTAATTCATCTATAGAGACAAAAAAGCAACGCTTAATAAGGATAGTCGAGAAGGGACTGCCGAGAGACGCATAGAGCGTAGTCTATATGCAAGAGATTGAAAGTACTTTTGCATGTTCAATTCATGACCTTGTTCTCAATTTTGTAATGTGGAAAAAAATTTGAGATTCAAGAAAAACAAGCTAGCAGAAAAAAGTTAAACACAGCTCGGAGAAATGACTAGGATCAAAAAAATACCAGTTAATGATCGTATTTTAACGTACTCGATCCGACAAAAAACTTATTTTTTCTTTATATAACAAAGATTTAATTGATATTTCTTTGTTATTTCAACTTCACTTTAGAGAAAAGATCTTTCTTCCCCATCATAAAAAGTCGAGCTAAAAACACTTTATCAACCAACTTATCCACAGAACGACGTATGTGGATAACTCTGTTAATTAAAGTAGATAAAACACGCGAAGCCTCATCATACTTGTACGTCAGCCGATTCATATCGTGTTTTAAACACAAACGAAATCGTCCGACATCATATGATGCGGATAAAAGTTTAGCTTTTGGGGATTCATGCTTCGCAGCATTATGAAAAGAGCGATGTGATTGGTTGCGAGAAGCAGGCGTTGAATCAAGCGGCGCATCCGTAGACGACTTAACAATTGTATACTAAATAAGTACTCAATCTATCGTCTTGTATTTGGTTGCGGGGGCCGGATTTGAACCGACGACCTTCGGGTTATGAGCCCGACGAGCTACCAAGCTGCTCCACCCCGC